>CANHHI010000029.1 GCA_947460225.1 Flavobacteriales bacterium | reverse complement strand
TGAGTATTTTGCTTAATTTATCATTTGGCTCTTTTTATCCATTTTTAGCCTTAGATGAAACGCATTTGGTTCAGTTTCCAAATTTTATTACCTCGTCTGTATCAGATCTTTGGTTAAAGCCAAACTTTGACTACTTTTTTAATCCTTCTGTCATTTCGCTTGCTTTTTCTTTAGCTATTGTAGCAAGTTTAGAAACATTGCTCAGTTTACAGGCAATAGATAAATTAGATGTAAACAGCAGTTCAACGCCTCCAAATCGGGAGCTTTTTGCCCAAGGTGTGGGCAACATGGTGTCTGGGGTTTTAGGTGGATTGCCTATTACACAGGTTATCGTGCGGAGTTCTGCAAATTTAGCTTCAGGCGCAGTTAGTAAGTTATCTACTGTTACGCATGGTGTTTTTCTTTTGGTTAGCATTTTTTTGCTTGTGCCCGTCATGAATCAAATTCCTTTGGCGGCATTGGCAGGTATTTTGATAGTGGTTGGGTATAGATTAGCACCTTTTAATTTGTTTCAGCAAATGTATAGGTTAGGACGTATGCAGTTTGTTCCTTTTATCATTACTTTGCTTGTCATTGTATTTTTCAATTTACTTTGGGGAATTTTTGCAGGATTTGTGCTCTGTATTTATTTTATGATCGTGAATGCGTATCATAATGTTTATTTTAGCGAGGTAAAGGGAGAAGAGGATTTCAAAACATTGTATATTCAATTAGACACTGTTGTTTCTTTTTTCGCTAAGTCTAAAGCCATACAAACCTTAGAAAATATCCCTGAAAATGTACAAAAAGTGGTTATTGACGCCAGTAAAACAAAATTTTTAGATTATGATGTTTGGGAATATATTCTAGATTTTGATAAAAAGATGCAAAATATGCGTATTCATGTGGATTTAATAGGTATCAATAGAAAATTTAATATCAAACATGCCTTTAATAAATCGCATCAAGCGCAAATCAAAATTCAAGAAATTATACAAATGCTCAAAGATGGCAACCAGCGTTTTTTGAAGCAAGAAACTATGCAATTGGGTCATTGGGAGCAAATGCAACAAACCAGCGATGGTCAAGCACCTGTGGCAATCATATTGAGTTGTATAGATTCTAGAGTGCCTGTTGAAACCATATTTGACTTAGGTATTGGTCATGTTTTTACAACCCGTGTTGCTGGGAATGTTGTCTCTGATGATGTTTTGGCAAGCATGGAATATGCTTGTAAATTTGCTGGGGCTAAGTTGATTTTTGTTTTAGGGCATACGCAGTGCGGTGCTATAGAAAGTGCTGTGGCAGGGGTTCAAGCTGGTAGTATTTCGCAGTTGCTAGGTAAAATAGAGCCTGCTATTTCAGCTTGTCCAGGTTGTTCTGCGGACAAAGTGGCAGAAAGAAACGTGCAAGAACAAATGAAGCAAGTAACTTTGCAAAGTGCTATTTTAAATCAATTGGTAGAAAAAGGAGAAGTGAGTATTTTGGGCGGTATGTATGATTTAAAAACGGGTGCGGTAACTTTTTACGAATAAATTATGCGTCAATTTGATATACCTTTGCGTTTTCAAAGTCCTTGGATTACCAAAATCAAGCAAAAACGCAAATTGCAAGACCCTAAAAAAAAGGACTTTGCCCCTACTCTTTTGGATTTGGGCGATGTTTCTATTGCTTTGGCAAGACATTTTGGGTTTTGCTATGGTGTAGAAAATGCAATAGAAATTGCTTATACTGCCCTGAAAGAAAACCCTGGAAAACGGGTTTTTTTGCTGAGTCAATTGATACACAACCCGCTTGTGAATGCGGATTTACAGGAAAATGGCATTTCTTTTGTGCAGGATACGGAAGGCAATTTACTCATGAATTGGGAAGATTTATCTTGCGAGGATATATTGGTTATTCCAGCATTTGGAACGACTTTGGAAACCGAAGAGAAAATCAAAACACTGGGCTTAAAAACAAAGGTTTATGACAGCACTTGCCCATTTGTGGAAAAAGTCTGGAAAAAATCCGAAAAATTGGCAGAGCAAAATTATACCGTAATTATACACGGAAAAGCCAATCACGAAGAGACAAAAGCTACGTTTTCACATACACAGGCATACACCAAAACATTGATTATCAAAGATATGCAAGAAGCAAAACAGTTGCTTGCTTATGTTTTGCATGAAAAACCAGCTGAACTTTTTTTTGAAGAATTTGCAGGCAAGTATAGCCAAGGTTTTGACCCTGCAATAGATTTAGGAAAAATCGGTGTGGTTAATCAAACCACCATGTTGGCAGAGGAAACGCAGGCTATTGCCGATTTTTTTAAACAATCTTTATTGGAAAAACATGGGCAAAATTATCTTCAATACTTTGCCGATACTAGGGATACGCTGTGTTACGCAACCAATGACAACCAAACAGCGACTTATGCACTTTTGGAAACAGATTTAGATGTTATTTTTGTTGTGGGTGGCTATAATTCTTCCAATACGTCGCATTTGGTGGAATTGTGCGAAAAAAAATGCCCGTCTTATTTTATAGAAAACGCATCGTGCTTGCAGTCTTTGCAAAGCATAGCGCATTATGATATTCATCACAAAATCACAAAAAACAGCATAGATTATTTGCCTACACATAGACCCTTGCGCATAGCCGTTACAGCTGGTGCTTCTTGCCCGGATGCTGAGGTAGAGCGGGTTTTGCGTACTTTGGTGGATTTTTTAAAACCCAGCATAGATATCAGCAATTGTCTTGAAAAACTTTAATCCCATGAAAACATATTTTATTCCACTTTTGTTTTGCTTTGCATCTTGGGCTTGCAATGCAGACAAAGATATGGCAATGCTTTCAGATGCGCCAAATAAACAAATGCAACAAGCCACGCCACCAGATTCTGTATTGGCTTTGCTCAAAAGAGGCAATGCCCGTTTTGTGAGCAAACAAAGTTTTGAGTACGATTATTTTAAGCAAATTCATCAAACTGAACAAGAGCAATCGCCTTATGCGGTTATTTTAGAGTGCATGGATTCTAGGGTGGCGGCAGAAGTTGTGTTTAATGTAGGTTTGGGAGAAATTTTTAATTTGCGTGTGGCTGGCAATGTGGTGTCTGAGGACATACTGTTTAGCTTGGAATATGCTGTGGAACACGTGGGGGCAAAACTTATTGTGGTGATGGGGCACACGCATTGTGGCGCAATTAAAGCGGCGTATCAATCTTATGAAGAGACTTTGAAAAATCCACACCATTTGTTAAAACAAATTTATCCTGCCATACAAACAGGTAGAAGTTTAGATGAAATTGCTCAGGAAAATGTTTTTTTGCAAATTAAAAATATTTTAGCACAGAGCACTATTATTGCTGAGGCTATTGCGGAGAATAAAGTCAAAATTGTTGCTGCCTTGTATGATGTAGAAACGGGAAAAGTTAATTTTATGAATAATTCAAAATAAAACATGTCAAATTCTTTAAAGGCAGTCATTACATGCAAATGCCCACGTTGCAGAAAGGGCAATCTTTTTATGCCTTTATCGGTAAAAAACTTATTTTCTATGCAATCTTCTTGTGAGGTTTGTGGACACGTATATGAATTGGAACCAGGTTTTTTCTACGGTTCAATGTATGTGTCTTATGGCTTAGCTGTGGCTTTTGCGGTGAGTCTTTTTGTGCTCGCATTTTTGATTATGGGCAAACAATCTCCATTTTTTTACATTGGCATTATTTGTACGGGTCTTGTTTTGTTTACGCCCGTTTGCTTTCGTTTGAGTCGTAGCTTATGGGTAAATATGTTTACTTCTTTTGATAAAAACGCATAATTATTCAAAGCTAAAGCTGTGCGTATCATTGTGTTTGCGCTCAATATAATCTTTTACTTCTTTTATTTTTAACCCTACCCTAGCCAATTCTTGTTGCTTGTTTGCTACAAGCCAGTCTAGGCTTCTTTTTTCTCCGTCTCCTAGCCTGGCTACGTGTGCCAAGGCAAAGTGTTGGTTTTTATCTAGCCAAATAATGGCTTTTTCATCTCCCTCTGCGCCCATCACAACTGCCATAAGGTGCGGAAAATTGTTGCTGAGTAGCCATTTTCTTGCATCTTTTTTTAAATGCAAGGCATACACAAAAATGCCGAGTTCTTGGTATTCGCTTTGCAAAAGGTAATTTAAAATATCTTTATTTCCTGCAATTGCCTCAGACCATGCAAGCAATATTTTGGTGGGATATGTGTAATTCATAAAATAAATTTGCCTTTATTTTGTTTTTTGTACAAATATACGTAAATTTGCACTCAGAAATTAAATTGAGGTTTCGTACCTCTTATTGTAATTGTGCTATGGCAGTAAAAATCAGATTGGCTAGAGGCGGCAAAAAAAGAAAGCCTTATTATTTTATCACAGTAGCAGATGCAAGAGCATCTCGTGATGGTCGTTTTATTGAACGAATTGGTAGCTACAATCCAAACACAGAGCCGGCAACTGTTCAAATAGAAACAGAAAGGGCTTTGCATTGGTTAGATTGTGGTGCTGTGCCAACAGACACTGTGCGCAATTTGCTTTCAGATTATGGAGTGCTTTTGCAAAAACACTTGCAAAAAGGTGTGGCAAAAGCTGCTTTGACACAAGAACAAGCAGATGCAAAATTCCAAGCGTGGAAAACTGAAAAAGACGCTAAAGACGCTAAACAATTGCAAGCGAAACAAAACCAAGCGGAATTGAACAAAAAGAACGCTTTGGCACAAGAAGTAGCTTATAACCACAAACGTGCAGAAGCAATTGCGAAAAAACAGCAAGCGGCAACAGTGGTTGAAACCCCTGCTACAGACGAACCTGCGCAAGAGGCTACAACGCAAGAATAGATTGTTATGCAACAACAAGAATGTTTTGAGTTAGGCTTTGTTTCTAAACCTTTGGGTTTAAAGGGCGACTTGGTACTTTTTTTAGATGTTGATAACACAGAGAAATATAAAAAAATGGAGTCCGTTTTTGTCGAGTTAGACAATAAACGGACTCTTTTTCATGTGGAATCTATTCGGATAGAGCCTAAGAATTATGCCGTTGTTCGGTTCAAAGAGGTAAAAACTTTGGAAGATGCCCAGCGTTTGATGCGTTGTAAATTGTATTTGCCTTTGGAGGCTTTACCTCCTATTGTGAGTGATACGCAATTTTATTACCATGAAGTGGAAGGTTTTAGCATCATAGACCAAGAAAATCAAGTCTTGGGTGAAGTTTTAACGGTTTTGGATATACCCAATAATCCCCTTTTTGAAGTGAAGCATGGCAGTGGTAAAAATATTTTGTTGCCAGCTAGAGAACCTATTTTTATTCGCTTGGACAGGGCAAAAAAATATATCTATGTTCAAGTGCCAGAAGATTTGTTGAGTATATATTTGTAAAGAATTTTGTTTTGAGCTTTCAGTTTAAGCAATTTTTTGTAAGAGATAACCAATGTGCCTTAAAAGTCGGTACAGATTCCGTGCTCTTGGGTGCTTGGAGTTTTCAGCATGCGTCTTTAAACCATGTTTTAGATGTTGGTGCTGGTAGTGGTGTGCTTTCGCTGATGATTGCTCAAAGGTTTCCTAATGCTTTTGTGCATGCTTTGGAAATTGACGATATTGCAGCGCAGCAGTGCCATGAAAATTTTAAAAAATCTCCATTTTTTGATAGATTATCTTTGTCTTGGACGGATTTCAGAGATTTTAAACCCAGTATAAAATACGATGCAATTATTTGTAATCCTCCTTATTTTACTCGTGGTTCTTTGAGTAGTTCAGATGATAGGAGAAATATAGCTCGTCAAAATTTGTGCTTTGAACTAGGTGATTTGTTTGCCTTAGCTAAATTTTGGCTCAATGATGAATCTAGTCCAGTGTCTTTGATTTACCCCGCAGAACAAGCACCAAAAATAATAACAGTTGCGTTGGAACACGGTTTTTTTCTGATGAAACAAATGAATATTAGTAACAAAAAAGGTGCAAAACCTAAGCGTGCTTTGTTGCAGTTCAGCAGAAAAGTAGATATACTCCGTAAAAAAGTGTTTTTTTTGAAAGACTCCTCAGAGAGACCTACAGCAGAGTATATTCATTTATGCAAAGATTTTTATTTGCATTTTTAATTTTTTTTAGATAAGGTATTTTTTATATTGCGCAAAAAATTCTATTTTTGTGCTAAACCTACATATATGGCAGAAGTTCAATATACAGAAGATAACATTAAGTCTTTGTCTTGGCACGAGCATATACGCCTTAGACCTGGTATGTACATTGGAAAAATGGGCGATGGTTCTTCGGCAGACGATGGGGTGTATATCTTAATTAAAGAAGTCATAGACAACTCCATAGACGAATACGTGATGGGGCATGGGAAACGCATAGAAATTGATATACTGGAAGACTTGTCGGTGCGTGTGCGAGATTATGGCAGAGGAATTCCTTTGGGCAAAGTGATAGACTGCGTTTCCAAAATAAATACAGGCGGAAAATACGACTCCAAAGCCTTTAAAAAATCTGTGGGATTGAATGGTGTGGGTACAAAAGCTGTCAATGCTTTGTCTGGATTTTTTCACATTTCTTCTTACAGAGACGGTAAACACAAGCAAGCAAAGTTTGAAAAGGGTATTTTGGTGCAAGATTTTGAGATTGCGGATACCAAAGAACCCAATGGCACAGAAGTAATTTTTAAACCTGACGAACAACTTTTTAAGCATTATCAATATATTCTGCCCTATTTGCAGAAAATGTGTTGGAATTATTGCTATTTGAATAAGGGTTTGCAATTGGTGCTGAATGGTGAAGTGTTGGTTTCTAAAAATGGATTGAAAGATTTTTTGAACGCTCAGCTTAGCGAAGAACCCATATATGACATGGTGCATTTGGAACACGAAGATTTGGAGGTGGTTTTTACCCACACCGAGCGTTATGGCGAAAATTACAGTTCTTTTGTGAATGGGCAATATACGCCCCAAGGCGGTACGCACCAAAGCGTTGCCCGTGAGCTTTTGGCAAAAACTTTGCGGGATTTTTATGGGAAAAACTACGAGCCTGTGGATATTCATCAGTCTATTGTGGCTGCGGTTGCTATAAAAATTGTAGAACCCGTTTTTGAATCACAGACCAAAACAAAATTGTCTTCCCAAGATATGGAGCCAGAAGGCAAAACGATTCGTGCTTTTGTGTCGGAGTTTTTTAGGGAAAAATTGGACAATTTTCTACACAAAAATTTAGCCATTGCCAAAGCGATTGAGGAAAAAATAAAACTTTCCGAAAAAGAACGAAAAGAATTGCAGGGCATTCAAAAATTAGCCAAAGAACGTGCCAAAAAAGTGAGTTTGCACAACAAAAAACTGCGTGATTGCAGGGTGCATTACAACGATGAAAAATCAAACAAAAAACAGGAAAGTACGCTGTTTATTACTGAGGGCGACTCGGCGAGTGGCTCTATTACAAAATCAAGAGATGTGAATACACAAGCGGTGTTTAGCTTGCGTGGTAAGCCTTTGAATACGTTTGGATTGACCAAAAAAGTGGTTTATGAAAATGAAGAATTTAATTTGATACAAGCCGCTTTAAACATAGAAGATGGTTTGGATAATTTGCGTTACAACCGCATTGTGATGGCAACCGATGCCGATGTAGATGGCATGCACATTCGCTTGTTGATGCTTACGTTTTTCTTGCAATTTTTCCCAGATTTAGTCAGACGCGGGCATTTGTATATTTTGCAGACGCCTTTGTTTAGGGTGCGAAACAGACAAAAAACCCTGTATTGCTACGATGAAAGCGAAAAACAGCAGGCACTAGCGCAATTGGGCAAAAATGCAGAAATCACCCGATTTAAGGGTTTGGGTGAAATTTCCCCTGATGAATTTAAAAATTTCATCAGCGAAGGCATGCGTTTGGATCCTGTGATTGTGTCCAAAGAACATGCAATACAAAGACTTTTGGCGTTTTACATGGGCAAAAATACCCATGAACGCCAACAATTTATTATGGAAAATTTAAGGGTGGAAGAGCCTATTATTGATTTGACTGCTTAAACTATGGACATAGAAGAACACGAAGATTTATTTTCTTCGCAAGAAGAGCCACAAGATACATCAGAAAACACGGACATAACGCCAGTTGTGGAGGATACTTTTTGGCAATTGGAGCCTGCAGGACAGATTAGTTCGGTGAAAGGTTTGTTTCAAAATTGGTTTTTGGATTATGCGTCTTATGTGATTTTGGAACGTGCCGTTCCCGCATTGGAAGATGGTTTGAAGCCTGTACAGCGCAGAATTTTGCACGCCATGTACGATTTGGAAGACGGCAGGTATAACAAAGTCGCCAATATTATTGGACACGCCATGAAATATCACCCACACGGTGATGCGTCTATTGGTGAGGCTTTGGTGCAATTGGGGCAAAAGGATTTGCTCATAGACATGCAGGGAAACTGGGGAAATGTGCCGACAGGCGATGGTGCGGCGGCTCCCCGTTACATTGAGGCAAGGCTTTCCAAATTTGCCAAAGAGGTGGTGTATAATCCCAAAACCACACAATGGATAAAATCTTACGATGGCAGAAATGACGAGCCTTTGCATTTGCCTATCAAATTCCCGCTTTTGCTGGCGCAAGGTGCGGAAGGTATTGCCGTGGGTATGGCTTGTAAAATCTTGCCCCACAATTTCAATGAACTCATAGATTGTTCCATAGATTTGCTCAAAGGCAAAGACATCACGCTCCTACCCGATTTTATGACGGGTGGCATGGCGGATTTTTCGGATTATAAGAAAGGCTTGCGTGGTGGCAGGGTGCGCATTCGTGCGAAAATTCATAAATTAGATGCCAATACGTTGGTTGTAGAAGAATTGCCTTTTGGCACCACCACAGGATCTTTGATTGAAAGTATTTTGAAAGCCAATGAAAAAGGCAAAATCAAAATCAAGAAAATTGAGGACAACACTTCGGAAAAAGTAGAAATATTGGTGCATTTGGCAAGTGGCGTTTCCCCAGATAAAACCATAGATGCGCTTTATGCTTTTACGGATTGCGAAATTTCTATTGCGCCTAATGCGTCTATCATTCAAAGCAATAACCAGCCTTTGTTTTTAGATGTGCATGAAATATTGCGCCATTCTACCAGCAATACTTTGCGTTTGCTTGAAGAGGAATTGAAAATCAAAGAACAAGAACTCAAAGAATCTTGGCATGCGGTTTCGCTGGAAAAAATATTTATAGAACAGAAAATTTACCGCCATTTTGAAGGAGAAACGTACGAGCGTGCGCTAGAAATTACCTTGGAAAAACTCCAGCCGCATATTGCCCATTTACACAGAGCAATAGAACAAAAAGATTTGGAAAAACTCCTAGAAATTCGCATGCGCCGCATCACCAAACACGATGCGGAAAAAGCAGACGAGCTTTTAAAAACTTTGTCCACAGACCTTGCCCAAACACAAGATTATTTGGCAAACTTGGTGGAGTATGCCATAGATTATTTCAAACAACTCAAAAAATCTTATGGCAAAGGCAGGGAGCGAAAAACCGAAATAAAATCTTTTGACACCATACAAGCCAAAGATGTGGTTTTAAGTAACCGCAAGCTGTATGCAAATTTACAAGACGGATTTTTGGGCTATGGCTTGAAAAAAGATACTTTTCTTTTTGATTGCTCGGACTTGGACGATGTGATTATTTTCTTTCAAGACGGCAAGGTGATGGTGAGCCAAGTGGCGGAGAAAAAATTTGTGGGCAAAAATATTGTGCATGTGTTTTTGTGGAAAAAAGCCGATACCAGAACGGTTTACCACGCTATCTATCAAGATAGTGCAAAAGGCTACCCTATGGGCAAACGCTTTTTTGCAAAATCCATGATGCGGGAGAAACTCTACGATATGACCAAAGGTTTGGAAGGTGCAAAGCTCATTTATTTGTCGCAACAAGCCAATGGGGAGCAAGAAATTGTAAAAATTCATTTAAAACCCGTAGCCAATATCAAAATGGTTTCTATGGATTATGATTTTTCCACTTTGCCTATCAAACCAATGACTGCGGTGGGATTGAAAATTACACACCGCGTGATAGACAAAATAGAGCAAAGCACCGTGGGGGCTTCTACCCTAGCGGCTACGGAATATTTTTACGATGCAGACCTCAAACGCTTAAATACAGAGGCTAGAGGGCAATCTTTGGGCTTTTTTCAAGCTGAGGACAAATTGCTCTTGGCTTATGCTTCGGGTACGTATCAAGTGATACAGCCAGATACTTCGTTGTATTTAGAAAATGATGTGATATTGGTGCAAAAATTTATGCCCAATATGGTGCTTTCTGTGATTTACCACGATGGCGAACGAGATTCTACATATAGCAAACGCTTTATTTTAGAGGCTTTGGAACGCAAAGTGCGTTTTGTGCAGGAACATAAAAACACGAAAATTTACGTGCTGAGTACGCAAGCCAAACCGCAGGTGCTGATGCAATACCAAAATGCGGTGAAAGGCAGAGAAAAAGAAGAACTGGATTTGTCGCTTTTTGTGGAAGTGAAGGGCTTGCAAGCCATTGGCAAAGAGGTGAGCAAATATAAAGTCAAAAAAGTATCTTTGTTGCAAGCAGATGTTTTAAATTTTATCAATTGATATGGAAAGTTTATACCCATTATTTTTAGATGCTTGGCGTGTTTGCACGGATAGCAGGCAGATACAAAAAGGCGATTTATTTTTTGCCCTCAAAGGCGAAAATTTTGACGGCAATACTTTTACACAAGAAGCCTTGAGAAAAGGAGCTCGTGCGGTGGTCATAGATAACCCAGAGTATTTTACCAAACCCGGTGAAACGTTTTTGGTTGATGATGTTTTGGAGGCTTTGCAACAATTGGCTACCTATCACAGGGATAAATTAAAAATTCCCGTGATTGCCATTACGGGTAGCAATGGCAAAACCACCACCAAAGAACTGCTTACGGCTGTTTTGCAGGAAAAATTCAAGGTGTGTGCCACAAAAGGCAATCTAAACAACCACATTGGCGTGCCTTTGACTTTGCTCAGCATCAAAGCTACGCATGAAATAGCGGTGATAGAAATGGGTGCCAATCACGTGGGAGAAATTGGCTTTTTGTGCGATATTGCCAAACCAAATTACGGCATCATTACAAATATAGGCAAGGCACATTTGGAGGGTTTTGGCGGTTTTGAGGGCGTTAAGCGTGCGAAATCCGAGCTTTATCGCTATTTAGAGACGCATCAAGGCACGGCGTTTATCAGCCAAAAAGATGAAGTTTTGCAGGCTTTAAAGGGCAATGTGGCAGAAATTGCTACGCATAGCTTGGATTTTGATGCAAAAGTGGTGGAAAATTTCCCGTATTTGCAGTTTAGTTACCATGGCAAAGATTATGAAAGTCCTGTTGTTGCTACACATTTGGTGGGTGCGTATAACATAGACAACTTGCTTTACGCCATTGCAGTGGGCAATTTTTTCCAAGTGCCTGCTATGGATATAGAAAAGGCGATTTCTAGCTATGTGCCTAAAAATAACCGCTCACAATTGGAACTGACCGCCAAGGAAAACCATGTTGTTGTGGATTGTTACAATGCAAATCCCAGCAGTATGGCGAATGCTTTGGAAAATTTTGCCAATATACGAGCGGGTAATAAATTTTTCATTTTGGGGGATATGCTGGAATTGGGCGAGGAAAGCATTGATGAACATTTGGCGATTTTTTACCGCATTCAAGAATTGGGTTTGCGGGGCATGTATGTGGGTTTGATTTTTGCAGAATCCCTCAGAGGCAAAACCGCCACTTGTTTCCACGACAAAAAACACGCCGAAATTTATTTGCGTGGTTTACAATTACAAAACCATTGGATTTTACTCAAAGGCTCTCGGGGTATTTATTTGGAGGAGTTTTTGCCTTTGCTTTAAAACAATACCGCCACCAGCAAATTTGCTGTTAAAAGCGCAATGAGTGCCACAGTTTTTAGCATTTTGTCTAAATCTTTGGCATTTTTGTTTTGATACACCTTATACAGATGTTGTGCCACCAAAGCGAAAACAGGTAAATACCACAAAATTTTCCATTGGAACAATTTATCCACTTGTTGTAAATAGATGAATAAACTGCCAAAAGCCAGCAAAAATAAAGCCAAATGATAATGTTTGGCATTTTTTTCGCCCAAGCGCACTGCCAAAGTCATTTTGCCATGTTTTTTGTCGTTGGCTAAATCACGCATGTTGTTCACGTTGAGCACCGCCACGGCGAGCAAACCCATGGTGGTGGCAGGTAAAAAATACAGCAGGTCTATGTGTTTGGTGTGCAAATATGTCCCGCCCACAACCGCAAAATAACCAAAAAAGACAAGCACCGCCAAATCTCCAAAACCCCTATATCCATAAGGATTTTTGCCCAAAGTATAAAGCAGCGCAGCCAAAATAGACATGCCTAGCATGCTCAATAGCGCAATCCACTCCCCAAGGCTATGCAAGCTGATGATAAACAACACACTGGTGCTGATGATAGCGAGCGTCCCGCATACACCAATAGCCATCTTCATGGCTTTGGGCGTTATGGCACCACTTTGCACCGCACGCTTTTCCCCCACCCGCTCTTTGTCCGTTCCTTTTTGGGCATCGCCCAAGTCATTGGCGAGGTTTGACAAAATTTGCAATAAAAAAACACTGAGCAAACTCCACACAAACACCGCCACATTCGCCTTGTGTTCACTATCTGCAAGCGCCATCGGCACAAAAGTAATGGCGTAAGCCAGCAACAGCGTTCGGGGTCTGGTGGCAGAAATCCAGTTTTTTATGGTGTTTTTCATAGTAAAAATGACTAACTTTGTGGCAAATATAGCTTTTTTTTCCATGCAAAACGCCATTTTATTGCAAGAATCGCCATTTTTTAGTGCGCTTTTCTTAGCCTATATTCAGAATAAAACCGAGGTGCAACCTTTATTTGACCTATTTCCCACGCTAGAAAATTTTGACAAGGCGGTGGAAAAAATTCAGCAAAAAAAAGGTTTAGACCGTCAGATACTGGCGGATACTTTGCAAAAAAGGTACATAGAAATATGTCCCTTAGGAGCAGATAGTTTGGTGTTTAAAAACATAGAGAAATTGCGCCATGCTAACACTTATACCGTTTGTACAGGGCATCAATTAAACCTTGCCACGGGACCGATTTACAGTTGGATAAAAATTTTACAAACCATTAAACTGGCTCGGCAATTGCAAGAAAAATACCCACAAAACCATTATGTGCCTGTTTTTTGGCTCGCCAGCGAAGACCACGATTTTTTAGAAGTCAATCATTTTTTTGCTTTTGATAAAAAAGCGGAATACGCCCAAAACCCAGAAGTTCCGCATGCTGTTGGTTCTTTGCCCAGTGTACCTATTGCGGAGTTATTCGCCCAAATTTTTTCCGAGCAAGATGTGCAACAGGACATTTTGCAAAAAATGCAAGCCATTTACGCCAGTAGCAAAACTTGGGCAGAAGCGCATTTCAAACTTTTACACGATTTTTTTCAAGCCGAGGGCTTGGTTTTGATAGAACCCAATGATGCGGTTTTTAAAAAGGCTTTTGCGCCTTTTGTGCAAGAAGAGCTTCAAAAACAGGTGAT
>CANHHI010000028.1 GCA_947460225.1 Flavobacteriales bacterium | reverse complement strand
TGGTTTTGAATACCCACAACAAATTCGTGTCTATCCAATGGAATACCCAACTTGATTTGATTTTGCACATCAAATAAATTGAGTTTATGGGCAATGCCATAAGGCTCTCGTTCCAAGCGTTCATTGCGTTGCATGCCAATATCCCACATAAAATCCAATGCGCCAAAATGTTTGTGGTATTCGCTAGACAATTTCTGGTGCTGGCTTTGCATGTATGGACTGCCTATTTTATAGCTTTGTTCGGGATACTGGCTAAAAACCTGCAAAGGGAAAATACCTGTTTTTTCATGCACCCAAGTACCTAAAACACGCCACAAACCATTTTTTAAGACTTGCGCCATGCTCAAATTGCCGTGATAAGCTGTAAAAGCTGTATTGGCGAGTTCGTTGTCTATTGCATAACTTCTATTGCGGTATTGCCATGTTTTTTGTGGAATGCGCAAATTTTGACTGTGTGCGGTAAAGAAACCTGCTTGCCATTGGGTTTTATTTTTTTTCCATTGCAAGCGTTCTTGCAAAGAAATAAGGTTATTGTTGCTGTGCCACTGCAAAGCAGAAAAAACCGACAAAGTATCTCGCTGAAAAATAACACTGGGTTTCAAATGCAAAGCCCCACCTATCGCATTGCCTCCGTACAAAATCGTCTCTGCACCTTTGATAAATTCTACCTGTTCTAAACTGCTTTGGCTCAGCAAATGTCCATGGTCTGCACCCCACTGCTGTTCTTGTTGGGCAATACCCCCTTGCAAAAGCAACACCCGACTGCCACTAAATCCACGCACGCTCACTTGTGTACTGTTGCCATTTCTAAGCACTTGCACGCCCGAAAGCTCGCTCATTTGTTCAGCAAAGTTCCCAGAAGTACTGTTTTGAATGGCATCTGCCTCCAATTGGTTATTCAATTGACGCACATGCCTATCTTCAATTTGCAAAGTTTGCAATTCAAATGAAAGAGAATCTTGCCCTTGCAAAGGCAAGAACATAAAACAAAAGAACAAAAACACCATGCGCACGGTCTGCAAATATAAAAAAAATCCGCTCTTTTGAGCGGACTTTCTGATTTTTTAAAATTCATTTTGAAAACTGTTTGCTAAAAAATGCTTTCAAAGCGGATTTTTTAGTATCTGATTTCAAAACTACCAATCACAGGACTATACCCTTCGGCTTTTCTAATGATATAATGATACACCCCAGCGTCTAGTTTTGTGCCTATTTTAGCAGCCGACTGGCGTTGGTTTACTCTGCCGTCCCAAGTGTTGTCATAGCCTGCTTGCCTAAACAACAAATCCCCATTTTGGTTATAGACTTCTACATTTAAATAAGGGAAATATTCCAAGTGATCTATAATAAACAAGGCATTTTTATCATCTCCATTGGGCGAAAAACCATCATAAGTTTTAATATCTACTTCAAAACGAAGTTTATCAAAACTTTGTGCGCAACCATTGGCAGTTTTGTGTTTAATATCAAAGTATTCATCTCCTTTTTTGAGAATTTGCAAATGCTTAAAAAAGTCCGCCACATGGATTTCCCCAGTTACATCATTAACCAAATTCAAACCCGCAAAACGTGGGTCTTCTATCCAAAAAGCACCAGGGGCTTCATGTTTTAAAAGGTTTAAGTCATTAAGATAAACAGGGTTTAAAATTGCATTTCTATCTCTATCACTTAATGTCAGCGTATTGGGATTGTAAGTAAAATTAGGGTCTTGTTTTTCCAACAAAACAAGCCTTACCTCATTGTTAATTTCTGTATCGGTATAGCGCACGCCTGTAATATCCGTTACGGCAAAATTGAGTAGCACATCTAAATCTCCATCTTCTTGAGACTTATATTGGTCTAGTTTATCGTCAGGTTTGTAGTCTATATCATATATAGTTTCTACACCGTTATCTAAATCTTTAACCAAAGTAATTTTATCTACAATTGACAAATCAATTGTCTCAAAAAATTCTTGCGCCATTTTTGGCTCTCCATAGCACTGTTTAATTTCAGATTTCAATTTGAAAAATTTATCAATATCTCTTGGCTCTATTTCCGCAATATGATCAGCCCCACAAGTACTTACTTGGTCTATTAGGCGAATTTCATAACTTGATTTTGTTTTGAGTTTGTCTTGTGCAATTGTAGCACCATCTATTTGATTTCTTATAGGTTCTATATTGTAATCTGCTGCACTATACACTCCAGCTTGGTGGCGCAAAATATCTGGCAAATTTGTATATTTACCCGGTTCTTGCGTAACCTTATAGTCTCCTAACGTATTACCATATAAGCCAGTAACCGCATCATACCCATTGGAAAAATCATGCAAAGCATTGCCCACCTCACCTATCCATACACGCCCCGCATCTGGAACACGGCGAGGACCTACATATAAAGTGGCATCTTGTTCATACACACAATTTTTTCGTGTCGGCAAAGCCTCTACATAGGTATAAGGTATATTGTAAATATTATACCCATTGGGCGTACCAGTCGGATTAGTTTGCAACAGCAATTTCTGATAATCTAACACCTGACCATTATCTGAGTCAATATCTATATCTGCCTTACCTATTTTTAAATCATATAGCGTACCAAACTGTTGCAAAGTTGTAATGTCTTTATTGTTTGTTACACCAAAATTTATTTGTTTGGGCAATAAAACAGCACCCTGCACAGTACCATAATGTGGATTTGCAATACCATTCAAGGTTTGTCCAAAAGCAGGGTCAAAAGTAGGGTCAAAAATACTATGCCAAACATCAGGTTTAGGCTTTACGTTCTTTTCAAGATAAGTGTATGGTGTAGTACCCAATCCAAGTACATCTGCTATACACGCATCATAAGTCAAGGCAAGTTTTCCATCCCAACCATTTAAGGATTGTATGCCATTTGGCGTGTTTATAACTTGAGAAAATTTACAGTTATTGTTTTTATCAATAGCAACTAAATCTATAAATATTTGTGCTGGGTCTTGTATAATAATACCTACTTGCTGATTCTGCACCCTTCCAGCATCTTGGTATTGTTTTTCACTAACTGCAACAAAACCATAATTATAGATATCCGCTGGTACAGGTGTGGTTATTTCAACCTCAGAAAATTCATAGCCAGAACAGGCTGGTGATATGGCACCAGTAGTAAAACTCGGTTTTACTAGATTGAAAGGTTCCGCTTGAATGGGTATAGTCACACAACCTGCAAGTGGCGGGTTCGTGGTAATGGTATTGATGATATTAAAGTTTCCTCCAACAGTAGTAAAAGGCTGATTAATAGGTATTGTAATCACCCATTCTTTTGCTTTGTTATCAGGGTCTGCAGGAGAAACCAATTTTGCTGTAGCGTTATTTATAATTCCACCATTATTTGTGTTGCCCCCATTACGTTCCCAAGTTAAATCGCCAATTTCACCAGGTTGCACAATCGTATAGCGCAAAATATCAAACTCTATTTCTCTGGATACTTCACAATTTTCAAACTTCAAAACAGCTGGTCTCTTTGGCTGTGGCTTTACAGTAACATCAATTGTTTGCGTGGTTTTACAAGTTCCATTGTAATAGCCAGTAACTATCCAAATGCCCGTATAATCAGCTATAAGCGGATTTAAAAGCGTAGAACTTAAATCAGGATAATTAACTGTTGGATTCTTTGGAAAAGCGATTTCATAATTGGTAATATTATCAAAAACAGCACCACTTATATCATCTGGTAGTTGCAAAGCACCACCCTCACAAATATCAATTTTGGATATCAAAGACATAGAAAAAGCTAAATTAACCGTTGTGGGCACAGAAAAACTACAATTATTGGCATCAGTACCCTCATTGATAATAGTATAAATAGCCGCCAAAGATTTAGCTGTATTGATAATACCTGTTCGTATATCTATATCCAAAGTAGCAGGAGAAAATTTTATAGTACGCACGTCTGCTGGATTGGTTGGGTTTATGAAACCACCCGCATCACAAAAAGCATTGTAATTTAAGGCATTCACATCAGGTCTAGAAATATTCAAATTTGTAGCCCCTATAATATTAACAGGGGTGCCATTGTAGGTAATTGCAAATTGAGCGGCTGTTGCCGTAGGCACAATAGTAATAAAACCTGTAGCTGGATCTATTGTTACACCTCCTGCTATCGGCAATGGATTCAACGAATAAACCCCACCAGTCGGAGAAGATGGAGTTGGTTTTATTGTTACTGCCGTGCCCTGTGGTACACAATAAAAAGCACTCAAATTGTATGTAGGCGTCTGCCCACACAACAAAGCTGTTACAAAAATAACACCCAGCAGACATTTTCTAAAAAATTGCATCATAATAAATAGCAATATGCAAAGATAATAAAAAATTGCATGAAGGTAAAAAAAACTTTTTTTGTATAAAATGTGAAAATTAGTTAAATTTGCCTAAAATTAGCGTTCAATTTGTTAATATTATGAAAAAAAATATAGCCAGCCTCATGGTGCTCTTTGTTGTTTTATTGAGCAGTGTGTATTATTGTAAGAAAAAAGCCAGCGTGAATTACATAGATATAAACGCATTCAACGCAGACTTAGAAGGAGAATCTCGTACATATATGCCCGTATCCAATGAAAATTTGGGCGATAAAGTCTTGGTATTCTATAAAAAAGACGGTGACGAACAAGTGCTCAGCACAGGAGCAAGTCTAAAAAACCAAGTCTTGCGAAGTGCGGATTTGCTAGAAAACGCAACCATTGTGCGTCTAGAAACCTACACGGGAACGTCTTTTTACCCAAAAAACTTTACCCAAACCAAAGATATTCCAAAAATTACCCTAAACACACTCAGTCTTGCAACAGAAATCAAAGACGGAAATACCATGATGCACATTCCCGATGATGTGATTTTGGGCGAAGATGGAGCGTTGATTTTGGTAAAAGTAAAAGATGATAATGGCAATGAAATATACACCTGTGGACAAATACGAGGGAAAACACTACTTATAAAAGGCGTTTATGAAGTGACGCAAATCATCAACGGCGAGGGCATTGCCAAAAACGAATACGAATTTGGTTTAAGCACGCTTTTAGACGGCACAACGCTTGCGCTAAATGCGGAGGTTCATGCCAGCGGATTGGCAAAATTGAGTTTTGTTTTTGAGGATAAAAAAGGCGTTTTGGATATCACCGCTTTGGGTGGCGTGCAACTCAAACAAAATAGAAATACCTTCCCCTTGCAATTCCAAAAGAAAGACGGCAACAATTACCACTACACCTTGCCTTTAAGCGATTGGGCAAAAATTAAAGACGGTGAGGTGTCTTTATACGCCATGAAAAAAGAAGACAAACAGTTTATCAAAAAACAATACGAAATCAAAGACATAGAAGATTTTTATGCCATGGACATGGATATGGCGGGAATTTATACCCTGCTGAACGATTTAGATTTTACAACAGGATACAAAGGTTTTGCCATGGACGAAAACAAACCTTTCAAAGGCAGTTTCAATGGCAAAGACAAAAGAACGCTTAAATTTTCAAAAGACACTTGGGAAGTATATAAAGGAAAATCCACAAGTTTTGGTATTTTTGCCAACGCCGCAGGTGCCAACTTCCGCCATTTGAAACTTGTTGTAGATAATAATTTAATGCTAGAAGACAATGGGGGTATGCAAGTGGGTTTACTCACAGGGGTATGTGCAGGTTGTAATTTTGAAGGCATTGATATAGAAACCAAAGATATTGAGGTAACATCTAGAAATGGGCACATTTATTTTGGCACACTTGTTGGACAAGCAACTGGTGCTTTTATTAAAATGGGGGCTAACGAAAATAGAGGTATAAGGTTAATAGGTGGAAATTATGAAATAAAAGGCAAAAGTGGCTCCGTGCTGGGCGGGCTTTTGGGCTATGCCACCAATGAAAACAACATGAATTTAGAATTATCTGGCAATATTAGTATTAAACTCAAAAAATTATCATCTATAACTGAATCAAAATCACCAGCAACTTCTGGCTATGCGGGTGCGAGTTATGCAGGGGGTATGATAGGTGGATTTAGAGGAAAGAATATGCTTATACCCAAAGACAAAGTCAATGACAACATGGAGGTTACAACCGAAGAAATAATATCTTCTGGCTTTGACGCTTCTGCAACAGGTGGTTTGATAGGTTTTATCACAGTAAATGGCAATGTGATTGTTGATGCGTCTAAAATTAAAGTAAGCACAGGTATTTTAAATTCTGAATCCAAAGAAAAACGACCAAATGACCCATCTGGAACACCATACTTGGCGGGCGCAAGTGGCTTGATAGGCAGATTGCGTGGCGACCCAAAATTGGACTGCCAAAATTGCGATGAAATAAATGCAAATGTTACAGTAGGAGGAGAAACAGCAGATAACATTAGAGATAAAAATAAACTCACAGTTTCTGTCAATTTAGACAGTGGAAAGCAAGATATGAGTAAGTTCATGGGTTATTTAATTGGCTATCCAGCCACCCCAAAATTACCTGCAACCACGCCACGCATGTTGCCAGAAATGCAAGAAAATAACAACACAACAGGTTCAGGTGTAAGAAATTAAAAAAGACAACAAAAATAAAAATCCCCTCTTGGAGGGGATTTTTTGTATGTGATAAAAGTTTTAGATTTTAGGCGCAGCGGCTTTAATTTCCTCACTGGCACCACTTTCGTACTTTTTAAAGTTTTGCACAAAGGCTTCTGCCAATTGTTTGGCTTTGGCATCATAAGCAGCTTTATCTTTCCAAGTATTTTTAGGATTTAAAATGTCTTGTGGCACGTTTTCACAAGCCGTAGGCATTTGCAAACCAAATACAGGATGCGTTTCATAACTCACTTGTTCCAATTTTCCTTCTAGGGCTTGGGTAATCATCGCTCGGGTGTATTTCAAACTCATGCGACTGCCCACGCCATAGCTTCCGCCACTCCAACCCGTGTTGATTAGCCACACTTGCGCTTTGGTTTCTTCCAATTTTTTGCCCAACATTTCAGCATATTGCGCTGGGTGCAAAGGCAAGAAAGGTGCACCAAAACAAGTAGAGAATACAGTTGTCGGCTCTGTAATGCCCGCTTCTGTGCCAGCAACTTTCGCCGTATAACCCGACATAAAATGATACATGGCTTGCGCTTTACTCAATTTAGAAATTGGAGGCAGCACACCGAAAGCATCACAAGTCAAAAAGAAAACGTGTTTAGGCGTATTACCCACCGAAGGCAATACCACATTGTCAATGTGGTGAATAGGATAAGACACACGGGTATTTTCCGTCATGCTTTTATCGCTGTAATCCACTTCTGAACTATCTGCTTTAAAGCCTATATTTTCCAAAAGCGCACCAAATTTAATGGCTTTATAGATTTGTGGCTCTTTTTCTTCGGATAAATCTATGGTTTTGGCATAGCAACCACCTTCAAAGTTAAACACGCCACTTGCCGTCCAGCCATGTTCATCATCGCCAATGAGTCTGCGCAAAGGGTCGGAAGAAAGCGTGGTTTTGCCAGTGCCTGAAAGCCCAAAGAAAACTGCCGTGTCGCCGTCTTTGCCCATATTTGCAGAGCAGTGCATAGAAAGCACGTTTTTTTCTTGTGGCAATACATAATTTAACACTGTAAAAATACCTTTTTTGATTTCACCCGTGTAACCAGAACCACCAATGATAATGATTTTCTTGCTGAAATTTAAAATAGCAAAATTCGCAGAACGTGTGCCGTCTGTTTTGGGGTCTGCCAAAAATCCAGGTGCGCAAATCACATGCCATTCTGGGCTAAAACTAGCCAATTCCGCCATTTCTGGACGCAAAAACATGTTGTAAGCAAACAAATTTGACCAAGGGGTTTCTGTAACCACACGCAAATTCAATTGGTAGTTTTTGTCGGCGCATGCAAAAGCATCACGCACATACACTTGTTTACCCGTTAGATAAGCTCGCATGCGGTCGTAGAGCTTGTCAAACTGCTCACTAGAAAAAGGGATATTCACATCTCCCCACCATACGGTGTTTTCTGTTTTTGCATCTTTTACAATGAACTTATCCTTGGGTGCTCGCCCTGTAAAAGTGCCTGTTTCAATTGCCAAAGCACCTGTGTCTGTGAGCGTTCCTTCACCCAAGGCGAGGGTTTCTTCTACCAGTTCAGCAGGCGTTAGGTTCCAAAGCGCAAGGGCAACATTGTCTAAGCCTAAGTACGCCAATGAATCATTTTGGGGTTTTCTTCCGATACTTTCCATGTTTATAATTTTATAGGGCAGGTGAATAATGAACTTGATTTTGGGTGATTTCTTGAAAAATGCTTTCTATGCTTTGCGTTTCTTCTTGCAAGCGATACAACACAAGTGCTTGACTTTTTGCCCAAAGGGCTATTTTTTGCCTATTGATTTGCGCAGGATTGACATACAGACGATAGGTGTTTGCGCCCAGCATATCCACTTTTTTGACCCCATCAAGGGCTAAAAAAACTGCCTCTATTACGGGTTTATCTGTTTCTACATACAATAGCATGGCGTGTTGTAAAAGTGCCTGCACCGAAGACTGCAAGCGCAGTTTACCTTGGTGCAAAAGCAAAACATCATCGCAAATGGCTTGCACTTCTTGCATCAAATGCGTGGACAAAAGCACGGTTCGGGTTTTGCCGAGTTCTTGAATTAAACTGCGTATTTCCAAAATCTGCACAGGGTCTAAGCCTGTGGTGGGTTCGTCTAAAATCAATATTTTAGGTTCATGAATCAATGCAGCGGCAAGCCCCACACGCTGGCGATACCCCTTGGATAAGGTTTCTATTTTTTGGTGTTTTTTTGCCGACAAACCCACCAATTCCAAAGTTTTATCTAAAACCCCTTTGGCATTCATCTGATACGTTTTTGCCACAAATTGCAGGTATTCCCCCACCCGCAAATCCAAATACAAAGGATTATGCTCAGGCAAATAACCCAAAATTTGCTGGGCTTGTTTTTGCGCATGGCGCAAATTAAACTGATCTATAAAAATATTGCCCGCTAAGGGTTGCAAATAGCCCACCAAGAGCTTTAAAGTTGTGGATTTTCCAGCACCATTCAAACCTAAAAATCCTGTTACGCCATGTTTCTGAATAGAAAAACTCAAATCCTGCAAAACCATTTGGTTTGGCAAATAAGCGTAATTGACATTTTCTACTTGAATCATGCGTTTATTGTTTTTCCAGCCAAAGTAAAGGATTGAGTTGAGATATATTGGCTTTATCTGTTTTCCAAATTTCAAAATGAAAAACCGTGCGCTGTGAAACAGGGTGCGTAAGCACTTTGCCAAGCACCTGCGAACTGTGCAAGGCTTGGGATTTTTTGACAAATACCGTTTCCAAATTGGAATAGATACTGCGGTAATTGCCATGGCTCACAATCACACTGTAACCTGCATTTGGTACGGCTATCACCGCCGTAACAAAGCCTTCGTGCACCGCATATACAAATTCGCCTGTTTGCGTTGTCAAATCTATGCCATTGTTATTTTCCCAAACATATTTAAGCACTTTGTGTGGGTGTCTGCCAAATTCACTGGATACAAAAGACTTCTGCACAGGATATGGCAATTTCCCTTTTTGTTTTTCAAATTGTTGCGTCAAACGCAAGACATGCGGATCTTCTTTTGCATTTTTACGCTCCTCTTCTTCTTTTCTTATAAGGTCTATGATTCTATTTTCTAATTCCTGTTTGGCTTTGTTTTGCGCTTGAAAGGCTTTGCGCAATTCCTCTTCCCTACCCTGCAAAGCCGCAAGTATATTTTCTTGTTGTTGCTTGGTGGACTCCAACTTACGCTTTTGCATTTGTTCTGCCTGGTACAATGCTTTTTGTTGTTTAAGCTGGTTTTGCAATACTTTTTGGGTGCTATCCAATTTAACTTGTTCTTGTTTGATTTGCAAAATTAAACGCTTGCGCAGGGCAAAATTTTCTTCCACGTATTTCACACGGTGCATGGCTTTGTCAAAATCTGGGGCAGAAAGCACAAACAGCAAAGCATCATATTCTTTGCTATTTTTATACGCCAAAACGGCAAGTTGTTGATACTGTTTTTTTTGTTGTTCCAAACGGCTACGGCTTTGGTTGTATGCCGTAGTTGTTTGATTAACGGCTACTTGGATTTGTTGTAAATCGGCAAAAAGCATTTGCAAGGCACGCTCACGCAAAAGCAAATTTTCACGTGCAACATCTAAAATATAGGTCGTAGAATCTTTTTGATTTTGTGTGCTTGCCAAAAGTTGTTCGGTCAGCTGTATTTTTTCCTCCAAGGCTTTTTTTTCCTCTTTGAGTTTCAAACTATTTTGCGCCGAGCAAACGCTTGCAAAACTAAGCAAGCAAATAAAGCAAACACGCAAACAGCTAAGAGGCATCATTCTTGATAACTAACACGCTTATAGTCCGAGGGAATCTTTATAGAAAAACTCGGTTTCTTATCGTTTGCAAAGTTAGTGTTTTTTAGGCTAATTATCAAAGGAATATTAGCGCCTTTAAGCTCTGCGTTAATTTGCAGGGGGTATGTACTTATATTTTTCAAGTCATACTGATAATGCAAAAAGAGGTCTGTTTGTTTAGACATCAACTTTAAATGCACCCACATAGGCAAATAATTTTGATTGGAAAAGGCTATTTGCGCCTCTATCGTTTGCCCGTGTTTTTCATGCGTTTTGGGCTTAAAATAATACACGTGTCCTTGCCTAAACACAGGCTCCTGCAAAGAGTCTATTTGCCATGCGCCCAAGAGTATTTTTTCTAAAAGCGCAAAACAGACAGGCAAACGCATTTGTTCAGATAAAACAGCAAAAGATTCCGACAAGTATTCATTTTGAAAATAATCCACAAAAGTCAAAGAATCTGGACTGGCTAAAAATTTAAACACCTGAATACCCGATTTTTGCACCGAAATCATCATGTTTTGTCCTTTCACATATTTCAACTGCGCTTGCAGGGTATGTTTTTCCTTGCCCTGCGCAATTTTTACTTGATACTTGGCAGTAAAATAAGTATAATCAAGCCAAGGCATGCGCAAAGAATCTTTCTGAAATCCAGTTACATCATAGCTTTTAGGCGAATCATTATACAATTCCGCATGCGTGCCACAAGCACACAGCATCAAAAGCAAAAAACACCATACAATACCCCTAAAACTAAGCATCACATATCTATTTTGCTATAATCGCCAACGCTCATTTTTTGTTGTTTCCCTGCCAAATTTGCCATTTCGCCAATTACGCTTTGCAAAAGTGATAGGTTAGCCAAAGCCGTTTTTGCATGCACAATGCTGTGTGATATATTGGTATTTTTGAGCTGAACACCTTCTTCCAAACTCACAAAAGGACCCACCACCACACGCTCCAAAACCACGCCATCGGCAATAAAACAAGGCTCAATAATAATACTATCTATGATTTTTGCGTTTTTATGTACTTGGCTTCCTTCTGCCTGCAAAATACTTTCCATAGCTTGCAAAGTTGCCTCTGCATTGCCACAATCCAGCCAAGTCTGCACCACAGTTGTTTTTAAAGCAACGCCTTTTTCCGTAAGCCTGCGCAAAGCGTCTGGCAATTGATATTCACCGCTTTTGATCACCTGATTATCTATCAAATAAGCCAATTCCGTTTTCAATTGCTCGGCATGCTTAAAGTAATACACCCCAATCATGGCTAAATCCGACACAAAAGTTTTGGGTTTTTCTACATAATCTGTAATTACGCCATTTTGATCCAGCTTGACCACGCCAAAAGCCGATGGGTCTTCAATGGCTTTCACCCACAAAGAACCCTCTGCCGAAGTGTCTAAGGCAATGTTGCCTTGAAACAGGGTATCCGCAAAAGCAACAATAACCTTGCCTTGCAAAAGTTCCGATGCGCAAAAAACCGCATGTGCTGTGCCTAAGGCTTCTTTTTGCTGGTAAAAATAAGGCTCTGCACCCAAGCGCAAAGCAATATCAGTTAGGTGTTGTTTTTGCTGGGCGTTTAAGTCGCCAATGACAAAACCAATTTTCTCTATTTTTTCTGTAGCACTATTTTTGGCTAAATCTTCTAGCAAGCGTTCCACCAAGGTTTTACCTGCAATTTTAAAAAAAGGCTTGGGATTAAGCAGCGTATGCGGTCTAAGTCTGCTCCCCTTGCCCGCCATAGGTATAATAAAATTCATAATCTAAACGCCTGTACTGCCAAAACCACCTGCATTTCGCTCGGTTTGAGACAAAATATCTATACCCTCTAAACGAGCCTGTACGCAAGCAGCAAAAACGATCTGCGCCATGCGTTCGCCTGGCTCTATTTGCGCAGGCGCATCAGATAAATTGATTAAAATAACTTGCAATTCTCCTCTATAATCCGCATCAATCGTGCCTGGACTATTCAAAACTGTGATGCCACGTTTGAGTGCCAAACCGCTTCTTGGACGCACCTGTGCTTCATAACCTTTTGGAATTTCCAAAAATAAACCCGTAGGCACCAAAACACGTTGCATAGGTTTTAAAATTATAGCTTCCAAAATATTGGCACGCAAATCCATGCCCGCTGAATCCGAGGTTTGGTAACTCGGCAAATCATACGAAGACTTATTGACTACTTTTACAATCATTATTTCTTGGGCTTTGTTTCTACCACCGCTCTATCAAAAATAAATATCATCGCAATGCCAACGGTAATGCAAGCATCGGCAAAATTGAATATGGCTGGGAAAATATCTCGTCCACCAATTTCTGGCATCCAATCTGGATAATAAATATTAAACTGAAACATATCCACCACGCTCCCCAACAGAAAACCATATTGTCTATCTGGAAAATAAGCTGAAAATCCAAAAATATAGTCGTACAGCATGCTATCTAGCATATTACCCATAGCACCTGACCATATTAAAGTAATACAAACAATCAAGAGCAAGCCTTGTCTTTTAATAATCAATTTGCGCAGGTAAAAAAATCCAAGCACAATAAGCACTAGGCGCAATCCACTCAATAACATCTTGCCTAAAGCCGCACTGCCAAAAGGTTCTATGCCAAAAGCCATGCCTTGATTTTCGGTGTAAGTCAACTGAAACCACGTAAATACTGGCACAACCTCACCGGGTAAAAAATGTGTTTTGACGTATATTTTGATCAATTGGTCAATAAACAAAAGCGATAAAGCCAAAGCAATAACCAAAGTGCGCAGAAATTTAAGCGAGTATATTCTCTGTGAGGGTTCCATAAGTTTACAGATGATTTTTTCCTAAACGGGTAAGTTCCAATTTTGCTTCCACACAAGTTGTTACATGGGGCATCACCAAAAGTCTTTCCTTTGGAATTCTAACCCCAGTTCTTCTACACCTGCCATAATTTTTATTCTGAATGCGCAACAAAGCATTGCGCAAATTGTTCATATAACGCTCTAAACGGTTAATTTGTATGGCATTTTCTTCACGTGCCGAGGAAACTTGGCTGTCCTCAATCATGTTAAAAGCATGTCCCGTGTCTTCTGTGCCGTTGTCTTGATAACGCATTTGTTTGTGCAAATCGTCCAAATGCACCTGGGTTTCCTGCATGCGCAGGGCAACAATCTGACGAAACTCTTCCAAGTCTTCATCATTATACACTTGCGTGTTTTCTTGATAAACCTCTTGATGAGGCATCTTTAAATTGCTTTTATCAGCAATATGTTCTTGTGGCATATCCTCGCCGTTTACATTCATGTCCTTCTCCATAGTTTCCTTTGTTTAAGAATACCAAGCACAAAGATATAGGGTTTTTTTCCGAAAAACAAAATTTTAAGAAAAAATCAATGTGCTCATTTTATTTTTTTCAAATAGTTCTTGTGCAACTTCTTGCAAATCTAGCGCAACAACTGCATCTATGCGCTGAAAAGTATCCGCCAAACTATCCATTTTATTGTACAATACAAAACTTTTGGCTTGGCTAATCATCAAAGCCCCCAAGGACTCTTGGGCAAGCAATAAACTGCCTTTAAACTGGTTTTTCAAGCGTTGCAATTGCAAATCTGTAAAAGGCGTTTGCAACTTAAAAAGCTCTTTATGC
>CANHHI010000027.1 GCA_947460225.1 Flavobacteriales bacterium | reverse complement strand
ATCCCAATTATCTATTGGTGTATTAATATCTACTGGATTCATGTTATTAAACAAAACTCCAAGTTGATTTACCAATTTTGCTTCATCTAAAATTGCGGATACGAATATCAATACATCCCTCAATTCTTCTATAAATTCTTCTTTATTAACATAAGACTTTGACCCACCCTCGAATGTTATGGTAAAACTACCATTCTTAAGCTGAAAATCAACCACATCAAAAGAAGAAGCATTTAAAAAAGTTTGTGCTAGATCTAAGCCAATAGCGAAACCTACAAGAACCCCTACACCTTGCTCCAATGAAGCATCATTTGTAAGGTATTTAGAAGTGATTTTATTGTAAGAAAGCCAAAAACCATCTGGATATTGTTCATTTGGATTTTCGTTCCAGTAGGCTTCAGTCTGAAGCGTTTTTTCATTTAGGTATAAATCTTTATACTTTCCTTTTGATACAACCTTTTGATACTCTATAAAACCCTCCCGCAACGCCGCTAAAACAAAATAAGAAAATTGTTTTTGTGCTTTTGTTTTTGGCTCTATAATATTACCTTGCAAAGCCCCAAATATATTATCAAGGTCTAACCTACTTTGTTGTATATCAAAGGCATTAGATGCCGTTTTTAAAAGGGTTTGCATTGTAGTTACAGCATTATCTGCACTCATGCCCATCACCCGCACATCAGAAACTACGTAACTGCCGTTTGGCATAATGTTTGCTTCTTTTTTTTCTTTTTTACAACTGGTGCTAAACGCAAAAGTTGCCACCGCAAGGGCTAAGCCCGTTTGTTTAATCGTTCTTGTTATCATGTTCTATCTTAATTTATACCTATAACGTTTAGCTTTGTTCAAAAGTTACACTAGTTTTTTACTTCCTGCAAAGTAATACCAAGATTCAAAAGTTGTAACACATTAGCAATTAACAATTTAAACTGCACATCTTCTTTCTTAATTTGCAAAAGCATGTCTTTTAAGTATGCACGCATGTTCAAAGTACCAAACGATGGATGATCCAAAGCACTATTGTTGTCTATGGACGTGTTCAGCACTTCCAATACCGTGTTCCAATCCCACTCCACATCATTTATGGTTAATTGATGCTCTCCAGAACCCATAGACGCCAAAGACACGGCTACTTTTATCAGTGCATTAGGGTTTTTGGTATCAAATTGATAAACAATTTTAAACTTTTTCAATTCTTCCGTGCTAGAAACCCATTCCGTTTTTATTTGTGCATCTAACTGAGGTTTTCCACTCTCTGCATTTAATATTACAATTTCACTATTTTTATTGAACTCTAATTGTAGTGTAGCTAGTATGTTTTGAATGAATTGTAGCATCTCCTCTGGGACAAAATTAACAGCACCACCTATTATACCAAATAACGTTCCATTAAACATACCTACAAGTTCTTCTTGAAGAGATTCATTTTCCCATTCGTATTCTTTAACAGAAGATGACTTACGAAAACTTTTAACCGTAAAATTTGCTAGATTCGCAGGCATAATATTCTGCAACAAAGCAAACAAAGGATACAAAGAAGCAATAGTTGGACTAAAATCTTTATCCAAACTAATCGTCCTTCTTAATTTATTGCCTTCAACAGTGTACATTTTTCCATTTTTTACCCACCCAGGAGCAAGTAAGTCATCAAAAGCATCTTGATTTAAAACCATAAACATATCTTTCTTGTTATAACAAGACAGTAAATCGTTTACAAGTATAGCAAGCGCATATACATCAGCTTTTTTTTGTGCAGTCTCATACCCTTCCGGAAAGGATCCTCCCGTAGTAAAAACAGGGAATAATGGAAAAATTATTGGTGCCAATAAAGATGATGTGCTTATTTTTTTATTATCAGACATACCATCTATGCCATTTACAAAGTCTTGCAAATCTGAAGATGAAGCAGGGAGAGTTCTTCCCATCACTTGCACATCGGTAATGGCAAACTTGCCCACCACAGGTGGCGCAGGGGTTTCTTTCTTTTTCTTTTCGCAAGATGCGAGTAAAACAGCTGAGCTCAACAGACCCAAGCCTAAAAATTTCATGTTTTTAACAGTATTCATCATAATTTCTTTCATTTAGTGGCGCATGGCACCGAAACACTATACATAGAACGTTTCAAAAATGTTTTTGGTTACAAGTAGTTTTAAACATTTTTATGTAAACAAAATGCAAACCGTTAAAATAGCGGTTTGCATACTTGTGCATGTATTTTTATTGATTTTTAAAGGCTTTCACCGCAGCGGTTAGTTTTGGCAAAACCTCAAAAGCATCGCCTACTACACCATAATTTGCCGCTTTAAAAAAGGGCGCTTCCGAATCGTTGTTAATCACCACGATGACTTTGGAATTATTCACGCCTGCCAAATGCTGGATTGCCCCAGAAACGCCCACAGCAATGTACAAATTTGGGCGGATAGCCACACCCGTTTGCCCCACGTGTTCATGGTGCGGACGCCAGTGTGCATCAGCCACAGGACGAGAACAAGCCGTTGCTGCGCCTAGTGCGTTTGCCAAATCTTCCACAATACCCCAATTTTCAGGTGCTTTCAAGCCTCTGCCTGCGGAAACCACAAGTTCAGCATCTTGCAAAGAAATACCAGCATGTTCAGGTTTTTGCACGTTCACCACACGCACACGGATTGCAGGCGTTTGCACAGTCAATTCCGCAAAAGCGGTATTTTTTTCTGCCACCGTTTGCACACCCACACTATTGGGCATCAAAGCGATGATTTTTATTGCCGTTTTTATCTGAATAGACACAAAAGCCTTGCCTGAAAAAACAGCTTTTTGCACAAGACCTTCCGCATTAGGCAAAGAAATCGCACCTGCAACCAAACCTGCTTTGAGTTTTGCACTGAGTAGTGGCGCAAGGGCTTTGCCAAAATCGTCCCAACCCAGTATAATCGTGCTTGCATTTTCTTGTTTGGCTAAGGTTTGCATTGCCAAAAGAGCTGTTTCCATTTGTTCAAGGTTGGCGAGCTGAACGAGTTTGTCCACGCCATAAGCCCCCAAAGAGATTTTTTGCCCCGTGAGCAATACGAGAGGCAAATTTTGCGCTTGGGCAATATGCGCCGAATAAGTTAAAAGCTCAACTTGCGCTTTACTTGGATTTTCTTGAATATGAGGTATAAATACGAGTACAGACATAATGCTAATGTTTTAGATAACTTTTGCTTCTTGGTGTAATAAACGAACGAGTTCCTGCATGTTGTCAGCATCTATCATTTTGCAACCTGTTTTGGCTGCAGGCAATTCATAGCCAACAAATGCAGTAAGTGCTTCTGCCGAAAAACTTGGTAAAACCTCCAAAGGCTTTGTTCTTGCTGCCATAATGCCTTTCATGTTGGGAATGCGCTGTTCTGCCATGCCTTTGCTGGCACTAATCACCAGAGGAAAATCTGCTTGCAAAGTAGCCACCGCACCAGCTGTTTGGTCTTGGGTGAGCGTAGCGGTTTTATCTGCTAGGTTGAGCGAAGTTGCCAAAGGCACATAAGCCCAGTCCAAAATCGCAGAAATCATGGCACCCACCTGCATGCCATTGTGTTGAATACTTTCCTTGCCTACCAAAATCACATCAAAAGACTTGGTTTGGGCGTATTGAGCAATTTGTTCTGCCACAAAATAAGCGTCCAAAGGCTCAGCGTCTATGCGAACCGCCCCATCTGCGCCAATAGCCAGTGCTTTGCGCAAAATAGGCTCGTAATCTTCTTTGCCCACACTCAAAACGGTAACAGAACCGCCCAAGGTTTCTTTGAGTTCTAATGCACGCACCAAAGCGTACCACTCATCATAAGGATTTAAAATAAATTGAACCCCTTCTTCGTTAAATTTTGTGCCATTTTCCACAAACTCAATTTTGCTTGTCGTGTCTGGCACCTTACTAATACATACTAAAAAGTTCATAAAAATTATATTAAATGCGTTTATTGTTGTTGTTTAATTTGCCAGCGAATGCTTGCATAGCCCCAAAGCAGACTAAATGCCAAAAATGCCAAAGAAACCAAATACGGCATCATGGACAAATTGAGCGTGAGTGCCAAGCCTTTTTCAGCAAGCACAGCGAGCAATTTGGGATAAAAATAGATAAACACCCCCAAGGCAAGCAAAGTATAAACAATCATGCCCAGCACAAAGCGAGACCACAAATACAAGAGTATATCTCGCACGGCATAACCCAAAAGCAAAAGCAATTTAATTTCCGCTTGTACTTTGAGCATTAAGTTTTGGGTTTGCGTGAGCATCAAAACCGCCGATAAGAGCATAAACAACACCCCTACCGCACCCAAAATGCTCAATAGCCAACGGGCAGTTTCCACAACTTTGGCAGCTTCTATCGCATCTTGACGCACCACATAGTTTTTTTCTTGTAAAAACCTTATCAAATCTGGGTTTGCAGGGTCTTTTACTTCCAAAAGCAAACGTGAAGGCTGGGCGGTTTCTGCGCTACCAAGTTCTTTGTTTGCCCAATCCATAAATTCCGCTGGCACCAAAATAGAGGGAATGCGCTCGGTAAATCCCACCAATTTGAGTTGTATGCTTTTTTTGCCTTTTGCACTGTAAATTTCCGTTTGGAAAGCGGGTGCCAAAGTCGCCATACTGGCGGGTACTTGTGGCAATCCACGCACCAAGGCGTATCCAAAATTATACAAACTTAAAAAGTCTTTGCTGAGCAAAACAGGCACCTGCACATCACCCTCTTTCCAACGCCACAAATCGCTTTGCACGTCTAACATGTCTGTTGGCACTGATTCAAAAAAGAGTTCGGTTTTGATGGGAAATAAATGATTGCCCGTTGTCCAAACCTCAAATTGATTGGTTTTAAAATCCCCTACCCTATGGATAAAATCTTTGGTTTTGATGTCTTCTAATTCCAAAGTAGAGAAATTTGCCCGAGCACCTGTTAAGGTATTCATCAAGCCAATTTCCTTGCTGACAATCAAATAGGACAATTTTTCTTCGTCTTTTTGGGGCGTGAAAGCTGTTTTTACGTCCACATAAAACTGCAAAGCAAAAAGCAAAGCCACCATGCCGAGTATAAAACTCAATGCCGAAAACGCCAAAACAGACCAGCTGTTTTTTCTGCCCAAAGTATGTCTAAATATTTTTTGTTTCATGGTTTAAGCAAGTTTTAAGGTTTTGTCCAAAGCAAAAGGGAAAGTGTCCGCGCCCAAAGACGTGATAAGCAAAGTGGCTTTGTTTTTCTGACAAACTTCGTGTATCAATTTGGCTGCTATTTTGGTGTTTTCTGCATCTAAATGGCTAAATGGTTCATCGGCAATCAAAACCTGAAAAGGCTGTACCAAAGCACGCACAATAGCCACACGCTGACGCTCGCCATAAGATAAGGTTTCTACTTTTTGTTTTGCCAAATGCGAAATGCCCAGTTTTTCCATCATCGCTTTGATTTCGGTTTCGGAAAAATGCGTGCCCAAAGCCACTTTGACTAAAATATTTTCCCAAGCACTCAAATGATTAAACAAACGCAAATCCTGAAAAATAACCGACATTTTTTGCGCACGCCAAAACGTCCAATCCAAGACGTTACTTGATTTTCCTTCCAAAATAAGTTCGCCTTTATAATCTTTGCGCATGCCGTATAAAATATGGCAAAACGTTGATTTTCCTTTTCCAGAAGCAGAAATGATTTGATACACTTTGCCTTGCTCTAAAACAAGTTCTTTTTGCCAAATGTCAGAAGGCTCTATGCGAGATTCCAAGGGCTTTGGCAAGATATTTTTGAGTTGAATAAATGCTTGCATAAAACGTACAATGGTTACAAATGTAATAAATATTAAGTTATTTCAAAATTTTTGGTGGAGGATTTTACGCCCGCCATCACCATATCTATAAAATTTTTCCCCAAATAACACATATCTGCTAGTTCTTCCCTATTATAATGGGCAGTGCCATCGCCATACATTTCATAAAAATACTGGGAGATTTTCAGCAAGTTCTCAAAATCTTCGTCTTGCATCGTGATTGTTTTCATGTAAAAAATTAAAATTTCTTGGTATAAATGTGGCAATACGGTTTTTTGCCCGTTTTGTCGTAATATTTTTGATGATATTCCATTTGTTCTGCGTAAAAATCCGAGGCAGGCACAATTTTTGTGGCTACTTTAAGCCCTTTATCGCTTAGGATTTTTTTATACTTTTCCGCCATTTCTTTTTGCGCTTTGCTGGTATAAAAAATCACGGAAAGGTACTGCGTGCCTATATCTGGACCCTGCCCATCGGTTTGCGTGGGGTCGTGGGTTTCAAAAAACAATTTAATGAGTTCTTCATAAGTGGTTTTTTCGGTATCATACAGCACTTTTATTGCTTCAACGTGTCCTGTGTTTCCAGTAGAAACCTGTTTATAACTGGGATTAGCGAGCGTTCCGCCCATATAACCAACCGCTGTGGAAATAACGCCCTTGGCTTTGGAAAACCAATATTCCGTACCCCAAAAACAACCCGAAGCAAAGTAAGCCACCGCTTGTTTTTCTTGTTTATCCAGCTCTGCTTGTGGCACAAAAGTTAAAGACAAAGAATTGACGCAGTGCCTTGTGTTGGTAGGCGTTAAGCCCTCGCCTGTAAACACATGCCCCAAATGCGCCTGGCAACGTGCGCAAACTATCTCCGTTCTCTTGCCGTCTGCATCTTTAATTCTCGCAATAGCTCCAGGCACTTCTCCATCAAACGCCGCCCAGCCACAATGCGCATCAAATTTAGTCGTGCTTTTGTAAAGCAAAGCATTGCAACGCTTGCAAATATAATTGCCTGTTTCAAAGAAATTGTCGTAAACTCCTGTGAAAGGTCGCTCTGTGCCTTTGTGTACAATCACACGCTCCTCGTCTGGCGTGAGTTTGTTGTAATGCGTTTCTTGCATGGTTTTCGGATTAAACGTGAAATTACTTTGGGCTTGCACACCAAAAATGAAGCACAAGGCTATGATTGTTTTTTGTATCATGTGGTTATGGTTTTTCTGCCGATTGAATTGTAATAATATCCCAGTTGTTTCATATCTTCTGGGTGGTATAAATTTCTGCCATCAAAAATGACTTTGTGTTTAAGCTGTTTACTCATCAACTCAAAATCGGGATTTCTAAACGCATTCCACTCTGTGGCAATAACCAGTGCATCTGCGCCCTGCAAGGCTTCATAAGCACTTTTTGCATAGTGTATTTTCTCGCCGATTTTATGCTGCACCACGTGCATGGCTTCGGGGTCAAAAGCCTGTACCTTAGCCCCCAAACGCAAGAGTTCATCTATGATATACAAAGACGGTGCCTCCCGAATATCATCGGTTTCGGGCTTAAATGCCAAGCCCCACAAAGCAAAAGTTTTGCCCGCCAAATTGCCTGCATAATATTGCTCCATTTTGCGCACCAAAAGCGTTTTTTGGCTTTGATTGACTTTTTCCACAGCCGAGGCAATTTCAAAAGGTATTTGCACTTCTTTTCCGCTTTTTATCAAGGCTTTCACATCTTTTGGAAAACAAGAACCGCCATAGCCAATGCCTGCAAATAAAAATCGTTTGCCGATGCGTGTGTCTGTGCCCATGCCTTGTCTGACTTGTTCCACATCTGCGCCCACTGTTTCGCAGTAGTTGGCAATTTCATTCATAAAAGTAATTTTTGTCGCCAAAAAAGCATTTGCCGCATATTTGGTGATTTCAGCAGATTTTTCGTCCATAAACAAAATGGGATTGCCTTGGCGCACAAAAGGTGCGTATAATTTGCGCATTTTTTCTTGCGCCAGTGCCGAAGACGTGCCTATCACAATTCTATCGGGTTTCATAAAATCCTCCACAGCAAAGCCTTCACGCAAAAATTCTGGATTAGAAATCACATCAAACGAAGCGTTTGCCTTATTTTTCATCACCTCAAACACTTTGTGTGCCGTACCAACAGGCACTGTGCTTTTATTGACAATAACGGTATATTTTTTGAGCAATGGCGCAATTTTTTCAGCCACCCCAAGCACATAAGACAAATCCGCAGAACCATCCTCCCCCGAAGGCGTTGGCAAAGCTAGAAAAACAATTTCCGCAAAATCAACCGCAAGGGCTAAATCTGTGGTAAAATTGAGCCTTTTGTCCCGCAAATTTCGGGCAAATAAATTTTCCAATTGAGGCTCATAGATAGGCACTTTTCCTGCCTGCATGGCAGCAACTTTTTCAGGGTCTATGTCCATACACAAGACTTCGTTGCCGCTTTCTGCAAAGCAAGTGCCTGTAACCAATCCCACGTATCCTGTGCCAATTACTGCGATTTTCATGTTGTTATTTTTATATTTTTCGCTAACTTAGCCCAAAAATACCTAAAAAGATGCTACGGGCTTACACCATTGGACAATATTTTTTGCAAGTTATTTTTTTTGTTGGCTCTTTTTTCAATAAAAAACTAGCCATGGGCTATGCAGGCAGAAAAAAATTGCCTTGTTTTTTTACAAAAATAAAAATCACAGCGGGCAAAAAAATTTGGGTGCATGCCGCCTCGCTCGGCGAGTATTTGCAAATTTTGCCTGTGCTAGAAAAAATAATCCAAGAACAGCCCAATACGACTATTATTTTGAGTTTTTTTTCGCCCTCGGGTTATGAAAAAGTTTCAAAAAATCCACCAAAAAATGTGCAGGTATGCTACATGCCACTGGATATTCCCAGTAAAATAAATACTTTTTTGGACGCTACACAAATAGAAATAGCCATTTTCGTGAAATATGAATTTTGGTTTAATACCTTAAAAATACTCAAAGACAGGCGCATTCCCACGTATTTGGTGGCAGGTGTTTTTCAGCCCAAACAATTGTTTTTTAAACCCATTGTAGGCAAATATTTCAGCCAATTCTTACACAGTTTTACATATATTTTTGTGCAGTATGAAAAAGATGCGCAGTACTTAAAGCAATTGGGCAATTTTCCGCATAGCATAGACGGAGACCCTCGCTTTGACCAAGTTTTAAACAATGTAGCGCATGCCGTAAACATGCCAAAAATACAGGATTTTAAAGGTGTTTTTCCTTTGTTGGTACTCGGCAGTTCTTGGATAGCAGAAGAAAATATTTTATTGAATTATTTACAAAATCATGTGAATAATTATAAAATCATCATTGCGCCGCACGACATAGCACGCAGTGGTGAAATTTGCAAGCGTTTTGCCCCTTACGGCGCAACATTATACAGCAAAGACCATTTTCAAGATGCACCCATTTTGATTTTGGACACTTTGGGATTGCTGGCGCAGGTGTATCAATACAGCGATATTTCTTTTATAGGTGGCGGATTTACAAATGCTTTGCACAACATTTTAGAGCCAGCTGCATGGGGCAATGTGGTACTTATGGGCAATCACACGCCCAAATTTTCCGAAGCTGAAGCCCTGCAAAAATCAGGCGGTGCTTTTGCCATGGCTGGGCAACATGATTTTAATACGCTCTTGGCAATACTGCATGAAAACGTTGCGCTACGCAAAAATCATCAAGAAAAAGCAAGGCAATTTGTACAAAATCAAGCTGGTGCAAGTGAAAAAATAAGTAAAGCATTATTTAAACAAGAGACGATATGAAACGCATACTTTTTGTTTTACAGGGTTCTGTAAAAAAAACCATTTTTGTGCTTACTGCTTTGCTCAGCGTGTTTGCCGCTTATTTTGCCCTGCGGGTGAAATTTAATTACGATTTTGACCAATTTTATCCCAAAAATAAAGCCGAACTCTCCATTTATGAAAGTTATACCAAAACTTTTGGCGCAGATGACGACTTCATGGTGTTGATTGCGGAAAACCCGAAGGGCACGGCATTGGATAAAGATTTTTTACAAAGTTTACGTGTTTATTTAGATTCTTTAAAAAACTTTAAGGAAATTGTAAACATGCAAAGTCTTGTAACGAGCGAGGTGTATGTGCAAGACCCACTTTTGGGCGATGTGTATAGTTATCCGATGCTGGATTTACAGGCAGACAGCATCAACGCCTCTGATGTATTGAAATACCCTTTGGCAAATGATGTTTTTTTAGCCCAAGACTTGAAAAGCACCCAAATTATTTTTTCGCACGCTTCCCATTGGAACGAGAAGGAAAAAGGTTTATTTTTGGAAAAATTATACGGCGCAGAGACCTATTTTAAAACCGCTGTAAAATTTCATTATGCAGGCAAAATTTTTGCCCAAAACTTTTACATTACCCTCATGCAAAGAGAAACCTTGCTTTTTGTGGGTTCTTCGGTTTTGTTGATTGTCATTTTTTTGTGGTTTTCTTTCAAAAATTTTTGGGGTATCTTGCTCCCTTTGGGCATTGTAGGCATTGCGCTTTTATGGGTGCTGGGCATCATGGGGTTTTTGGGCTTGGATTTGAATATTATTTTAAACCTTTTGCCAACCATGCTTTTGGTCGTGGGCGTTTCGGGTGGCGTGCATTTTATGGCAAAATATCTTTTGCACCAAAGCCATTGCAAGACCGAACTCGCTGCCCTTGAAAAAACACTGCAAGAATTAGGTTTTGCTTTATTTTTCACTTCTTTTACGACGATTTTAGGCTTTGCCACACTGGCTACCTCTAGCATTACGCCAATTATACATTTTGGCTTATGCACTGCCTTGGGTGTGTTTTTGACTTATATTTTAAACATTACTTTATTGCCCAATATTTTGGGTAGCATTGGCTTGCGGAAAAAACATGAAACACAGGAAGATTTTAAATTTTGGCGCAAAGTACTGGGTTATACTTTTGACCATGTTTTGCCTTACCGCAAAACCATTTTAATAGGTACTTTCATCATTTTTGTTTTAAGCATTTGGGGACTTTCTAAAATCAAAACCAACAATTATTTGATTGAAGATTTAAAAGAAAATCACCCCATCAAACAAACGTATAAACTACTGGAAGACCAGTACAGTGGCGGAAGACCCTTGGATATTTTGATACATTGCAAAAAGGATAAAACGGTTTTTGATGAGGCGTTTTTGCACAAAATAGACACGCTACAAAGTTTTTTGAAAACCAGTTATCACAGCAAGCAGATTTTCTCTTTGGTGAATTTGCTCAAAGAATCTGAGGTTACCGCAAACCAAGGCGATTACAGTTTTTACACATTGCCCAGCGACAAAGAACTCAAAAAAACCAGCAAATTACTCAAAAAGTACAAAGAAAAATCCAAACTTTACGAATGGGTGGATACCACCAGCTACCAAAGCATGCGCATTCAAGGCACTATGCACGATATTGGTGGGTATCAAGCCAAAATCAAGCGCAAAGAAATTTTTGATTTTTTAGCCAAAATAGACCCTGAAAAAGATATAGACCTGCATTTTACAGGCGGTCCTTATTTGATGGAAATCAACAATGACCTTTTGACTAGCAATGTGTTGCAAGGTATGCTTATTGCCTTTTTACTCATGGGTGCTGTGATGGGCTATTTGTATAAATCTTGGCGCATGGCGTTTTTGTCGCTCTTGCCCAATGCACTGCCTATTTTTATGGTGGCAGGCATTATGGGCTTTTGGGGCATAGATTTAAAAATGTCCACCTCCTTGGTTTTCACCATTGCTTTTGGCATTGCGGTTGATGATACCATACATTTTCTGGGGCATTTTAAGCTAAACTACGCCCGCTACCAAAAAAATGAAATTTCTTTTGCAGAAGCCCTAAAAAACACGTACATTTACACTGGCAAAGCCATCATCATTAGCTCTATGATTTTATCAGGAGGATTTCTAACGCTTGCGTTTTCAGACTTTTTAGGCACTTTTTATATCGGTGTGTTGATTAGTCTCACCCTACTCTTTGCACTGCTGGCAGATTTAATTCTTTTGCCAGTACTTTTGTACGCTTTTTATCATAAACCTATAAAATAAAACCAAAACTATGAACTGGATGTATTTTTCCCTTGCGTTGTATTTTCTTGGCATGCTTGCCATTGGGTATTACGCTTCTAATAAAATGAACAATTTATCCGACTATATGTTGGGCGGTAGATTGTTGGGTCCAGCTGTGGCTGCATTAAGTGCGGGCGCATCGGATATGAGCGGTTGGCTTTTGATGGGCTTGCCAGGCGCTATGTTTGCCCGTGGACTCAGCGAAGGCTGGATTGTGGTGGGGCTTTTGATAGGCTCTTACTTGAACTGGCTGTATGTTGCGCCTAGATTGCGCATATTTACAGAAGTTGCTGGCAATTCACTAACCATTCCAGACTTTTTGGAAAACCGCTTTGTGGACAAATCTAGGCTTTTGCGGGTGATTTCTGCGGTGGTTATTTTCGTGTTTTTTTGCATTTATACCTCTTCGGGTATGGTGTCTGGGGGCAGGTTGTTTGAAACTTTGTTTCCAAATTTGGAAAACACTTACACTTGGGGCGTTTTTATCACCTCTTTGGTGGTGCTAGCTTACACCTTGTTTGGCGGTTTTTTAGCCGTGAGTTTAACGGATTTTGTGCAAGGCTTGATTATGGTTGTTGCCTTAACGCTTGTGCCAGCCATGGTTTTTTATGCCAATGGCGGTGTGGTGAGTACTTTTGATATCATTGAAAAAATAGATCCAAAACTTTTAGACTTTTTCCCAGAAAACATGGGCTTTGTAGGCTTTATATCGCTTATGGCTTGGGGACTTGGTTATTTTGGGCAACCGCATATTATTGTGCGCTTTATGGCGATTGGCACTTTGGCGGAAATCAAAAAAGCACGCAGAATTGGCATTACTTGGATGTTTTTCTCCATTGTGGGTGCCATGTTGATTGGTCTTGTTGGCGTTGCGTTTTTTGAAAACAGCCATTATCCCCGTCCTGAAAATCCAGAAACAGTGTTTATTTTGCTTTCGCAAATTTTGTTTCACCCCATTTTGGTAGGTTTTTTGATGGCAGCCATTTTGTCTGCGGTGATGAGTACTATTTCTTCTCAACTTTTGGTTACATCTAGTGCCTTGGCAGGCGATTTTTATAAAGCCTTTTTAAAACCCAATGCCTCCGACAAAGAGCTTATTTTTGTGTCTCGTTTGGCGGTTTTTGCGGTGGCTATGTTTGCCCTCAGCCTTGCGCTCAATCCCAGCGATACCATTTTGGGCATTGTGGCTTATGCTTGGGCGGGCTTAGGTGCTGCATTTGGTCCTGTTATTTTGTTTAGCCTGTATTGGAAACGCATGAACAAATGGGCAGCCATTGCAGGCATTAGCACAGGGGCTATTGTGGTACTCTCTTGGAAAATATTCCACGTGTATGACGATTTATATGAAATCATACCCGGATTTTTTGCCAATACGCTGGTGATTATTCTGGTGAGTTTGCTCGGCGAAAAACCCAAAGCCCAAAGCATTGCAGAGTTTGAAGAAACCGATAGAAAAATGAAATTATAAACCTTAAACCGCTCCAAAAAGAGCGGTTTTTTTTATCTTTGTGCTTTATGAGACCTCCCTTAGATAGCAACATCAGTTTGGCAGATTTTCAGGATTTTTACTGGCTCAAAACAGAATTGATTGCGTTTTGCAAAAGCCATAAAATGCCCACACAAGGCTCTAAAATAGCGTTAAGCAACCGCATTGCCCATTTTTTACAATTTGGGGAAATTCAAAATATTGAAAAACAAAAAATATCCTCAAAATTTGATTGGGCAAACGCCGTTTTAACGCCAGACACCGTGCTTACCGACAGCTATAAAAATGGCGTAAATACAAGGGATTTTTTCAGAAAACACATTGGTGCGCATTTTCACTTCAACGTGCCTTTTATGGCTTGGATTAAAGAAAATTATGGCAAAACCCTGCAAGACGCTATCATTGCTTGGCAAAGCCTTAAACAAGCTCAAAACCAACAAACAGAAAAAACCGACATTGCCCCGCAATTTGAGTTTAACCAATATGTTCGGGATTTTTTAGCAGATAACCCCAGCAAAACAAAAAAAGATGCCATTGCCTGTTGGAACATCAAAAAATTGCAAAGAGGTAGCAAAAAATATCAAAAAACAGATTTACAGGCATAGTCCGCAGGCATAGCCTGTTTTAATCCGTGCTACGCACGGTTTTTTTCAATGTTTGTGTAAGGGCTCGCCTGCGGTGCAGATTTTTTTATCTACACGTAGAGGAATTTTAACAAGCCTTTACCAAGCACTTAGTAATTGAAAATAGACTGTTATGCGCACAATGGTTTCTCGCTACATCTTTCTTTTT
>CANHHI010000026.1 GCA_947460225.1 Flavobacteriales bacterium | reverse complement strand
TTTGGGTACCCAAATTCTGCCATCGTTGCGCAAAGACTCCGACATCAAAGTTAATTTTGATTGGTGGTCTCCCGAAACAGGTATGCAAGTGGGGTGAATTTGTGTAAAACAAGGATTGGCAAAAAATGCGCCTTTTTTGTGCGCTTTCCAAGCAGCGGTTACATTTGAACCCATCGCATTGGTGGACAAAAAGAACACATTGCCATAACCGCCTGTGCAAAGCAATACAGCGTGCGCTCCGTGTTTTTCTATTTCCCCAGTGATTAAATTCCTGGCAATAATGCCCCGTGCTTTTCCATCTACCAATACCAAATCTAGCATTTCATGGCGGTTAAACATTTCCACATTGCCTTTGGCAATCTGACGAGACAAAGCCGAGTAAGCACCCAAAAGCAATTGCTGTCCAGTTTGTCCGGCAGCGTAAAACGTTCTCTGCACCTGCGTTCCACCAAAAGAACGGTTATCCAAAGTTCCGCCGTACTCTCTGGCAAAAGGCACGCCCTGCGCCACGCATTGGTCAATAATACTTGTGGAAACCTCTGCGAGCCTATACACATTGGCTTCACGGGCTCTGTAATCGCCCCCTTTTATGGTATCATAAAACAAGCGATACACGCTGTCTCCGTCATTTTGATAATTTTTGGCTGCGTTAATACCACCTTGTGCGGCAATAGAGTGTGCACGCCTTGGGGAATCTTGAAAACAAAATGCTTTCACTTTATAACCCATTTCTGCCAAAGAAGCTGCTGCGGAAGAACCCGCAAGACCAGTTCCTACAACAATTATATCTATGTTTCGCTTGTTCGCTGGATTAACCAGTTTAGCATGCGCTTTGTGAGACGACCACTTTTTTTCGAGTGGTTCTTTCGGAATTTTTGCGTCTAATGTAGCCATAACAGCGAGATTTTACTTGCTAATGAAAAGATAAATAGGCATAAGTGCAAAAAGCAAAGGCACAAGCCATGCAAATGCTAGCCCCAATTTAGCCAAAATAGGCGTATATTTTTTGTGCCTCAATCCCAAAGACTGAAAAGCACTCAAAAATCCATGCGATAGGTGGAAAGCCAAGGCAAGCATGGCTAACACATAAAACACCACAGCGTACAAACCAAATTCTTTGTTGGTGAAAAATTCTACCGTAATGCGGTATAAATCTTTGTTGCCCGCAGCATCCAAAGGCATTTCTGCAAAGTGCATTTTTGCCCAAAAATTCGTCATATGCGTTACAATAAACACCAGCAAAACCGTGCCTAAAACCGCCATGTTTTGCGATGCCCAAGTGGAATTTGCAGCCGTGTTGTTTTTGGCATAGCTATTGTTTCCACGTGCTTTTCTGTTTTGCAAAGTCAGCAAAATGCCATCTACTGCGTGAAACAAAATGGAAAAATACGTCAAATAAGACAAAATTTTCACCAAAGGATTGGTGGTCATAAATTTTGCGTAAGCGTTAAATTGCAAACTGCCATCGGGCAAGAAAAGTTGCAAATTGCCAGCCACGTGCCCCAAAAGAAACACGCATAGAAAAAGCCCTGTAAGTGCCATCCAATACTTTTTTGCCAAAGAAGATTGAACCAATACTGATTTTGCCATATTTATGAAATTTTAAATGAATATGCGTGCGTTATGCAAGCGCAAAGTTAGTAATTTTCTTGTCAAATTGCAAAAAAACCATTTATTTTAAGTTTGCTACATTTTGCGCCCTTGCTTTCACAAAACATTGTCGGCACAAAGGTTGATAAATATCGGTTTCTCCAAGTTCCACCAGTTTTTTACTTTTGGTGGTGCGGTGGGAGTGCAGTGCCAAATCCCCGCAATGCAGGCAGATAGCATGTACTTTCGTTACAAATTCAGCCATGGCAATCAAATTAGGCATCACCCCAAAAGGTCTGCCCAAGTAATCCATATCCAAGCCCGCTGCAATCACACGTTTGCCTTGATTTGCCAATTCTGAAAGCACCATAGGCAGTTCAGAATCAAAAAACTGTGCCTCATCTATGCCAACTACTTGCGCATGTTCAGCGTGTTTTAGCATATCCGAAGACCTATCCACGGCGTGAGAATCCACCGCACAACCATTGTGTGTTTTTACTTCGCTGACGCTGTAACGCACGTCTAGCCTTGGTTTAAAAACCACAATATCCTGCTTGGCAAACTCGGCACGTTTCAACCTGCGTATCAGTTCCTCGGTTTTCCCCGAAAACATAGAGCCACAAACAACTTCTATCCAACCTTTCTTTTGTATTTTCTCCTGTTCCAGAGGCAAATAAACATACTCCATAGCTTTTTAATCATTACTTTGTTCCCACTGGCTGTACAAATCTTTCAATTCCTGTTTTAAACCCTCGTAAACTTGCAAAACTTCTTTACTTTTTTGCGCATCTTGATAATCTAAACTCGCCAGCTTTGTATGTTCAAAGTTCTTAATTTTTTCTTCTACTTGTATAATTTTTTGCGTTATTTTTTCAATATTTTTTTTGTCCTCTACTTTTTTATCTTTGTTTTCCGCAGGTTTGTCCGTCTTTTTCTGATTGGCTTTGTCTAAGGCAATTTGTTCTTTTTTACCGCTAAATTCTTGCAAGGTTTCCGCTTGTTTGTCTTTTAAAAACTGCATAATATCGCCGTGATGCACTTTGAGTAAGCCTTTGTTTATCTCAAAAATCTGCGTGGTGAGCCCGTCCAAGAAGTCCCTGTCATGCGACACCAAAAGCAAAGTGCCTTGGTAAGCACGCAAAGCCTCTTTGAGTACGTTTTTGGAGCGTATATCCAAGTGGTTTGTAGGCTCATCTAACACAAGCACGTTGTAAGGCTCTAAAAGCAATTTACACAATGCCAATCTGCCTCGTTCACCACCCGACAACACTTTCACTTTTTTAAATACATCATCGCCTTGAAACAAAAATGCGCCGAGTAAACTGCGGATTTGCTTGCGCACATCGCCTTCGGCTACTTCGTCAATGGTATCAAAAACGGTTTTATCTGCCTCTAATTTTTCCGCTTGGTTTTGTGCAAAATACCCCACTTTAACATTATAGCCCCATTCCATTTTGCCTTTGTCCGCTTCCAATTCGCCCACCAAAATCTTCAAGAGCGTGGATTTACCTTGTCCGTTTTTGCCGACAATGGCTATTTTTTCCCCACGAGGCACCATTAAATCTATGCCTTTAAGCACTTGTTTTTCCTCAAAATGCTTGGCAATATCATTTGCCTCCAAAACCACTTTGCCAGAGGCTTGCGCCACTTGAAATTTTAAGTGCATGCGCACATCATCGGTTTCATCAACCTCCACCCGTTCCATGCGGTCTAGTTTTTTAATCAAAGACTGCGCAAAAGAGGCTTTACTGGCTTTGGCACGAAATTTATCAATCAGCTCTTGGGTTTTCTGAATTTCTTTTTCTTGTTGGGCGAGCATGCTTTTTTGACGCTCCATTTCCTCGGCACGCACCAATAGGTATTTGCTATACGCAAATTTGTAATCATACACCTTGCCCGCATTGATTTCCATGGTTCTGTTGCATACGTTGTCCAAAAATAATTTATCGTGGGAAATCAAAACCACACCTCCTTTGTAAGGCTTTAAAAAACTTTCAAGCCAAGAAATACTCTCAATATCCAAGTGATTGGTAGGTTCATCTAAGAGCAAAATATCGGGTTGGCTGAGCAAGATTTTTGCCAGTTCCACACGCATTTTCCAACCTCCAGAAAAGGCTTTCATGGGTTTGTCAAATTCTGAAGGTTCAAAACCCAATCCTATCAATACTTTTTCAACTTTCTCCTCCAAAGTATAAGCGTCCAACAAGCCTAGCTTATCGTGGATGTCAGCCAAGTCTTCCATGCACTTGTGGTAACTTTCGCTTTCGTAATCGGTTCTTGTGCTGAGTTCGTTTTCCAAAAAGGTAGCCTGTTCTTGCAAGCCCAGTATCACATCAAACGCAGATAAAGCCTCTTTGAAAATGGGATTGTCCTCGTTGTGGTGCATGTCTTGGGGCAAATAGCCCAAAGTGGTTTCTTTGGCTTTGTGCACGCCTCCTTGGTCGGGTTTTACAAGTCCAGCCATAACTTTGAGTAAAGTGGATTTGCCTGCGCCATTTTTGCCCACAAGCCCTATTCTATCTTTTGCAATGACTTGAAAAGAAATGGCATCAAAAAGCCTACGCTCGCCATACTCTACAAAAACTTGCTCTAAATTTATCATAATGTTGTTGTCTCTATGTAATTGAATGATTTCCCTTTAAAAAAACCAAGACAACTCCGGCGGTTGTCTTGCAAAAAAGAAGTTTTATGCGAATAATTCCACAGCATTAGTAGAATGGCACATAAACAACTTTTTTCTCCAAAAAAAAGTCTTCGCAAAAGTACTCTTGCAAATTGAAGACCTCGTAAGGGCGATGAATCGCCGCTAATTCTTGTTTTAAATCGCCTCCTTTGAGGTAAAATATACCGTTCGGATACACGTTGTTGTGCGTCTTTTTAAAACTATCTTTGACCCATTGCACAAAGGTGGGCAATTCGGTAACGGCTCTGCTCACCACAAAATCAAATTTTTCTTTAATTTGCTCGGCACGTATGACTTGTGTTTTTACGTTGTTTAATTTCAAGCTATCCACTAAGGCATCAACCACTTTAATTTTTTTGCCAATGCTGTCCACGAGCGCAAATTGCACCTCTGGCATCAAAATTGCCAAGGGCAAACCTGGAAAACCACCGCCACAACCCACATCTAAAACATGACTGCCCGCTTTAAATTGCGTAACCTTGGCAATGCCTAGTGCGTGCAAAACATGTTTTTCATATAGATTTTCTATATCTTTTCGGCTGATGAGGTTGATTTTGGCATTCCAATCTTGGTACAAATCGTTGAGCGCAGCAAACTGCATGCGTTGTGCGTCTGTCAAATTTGGAAAATACTGAAATAACCTATCCAGCTGTACTTTGGCAATCATTTCAAACAAGTTTTGTATTTTTTAACAGTTTCAGGCAAGCCTAAGTATAAACAATCTGCAATAAAGCCTTGACCAACAGACACTTCTCGCAAAAACGGAATAAAATGTTTTAAAGCCTTGATGTTATTGAGGTTTAAATCATGCCCTGCATTCACAGCCAAGCCTAGTTTTTGTGCTTCTTCTGCTGCCAAACGCAGTGCTTCCAAAGTTTCCATTAAAGACATGCCTAAATTTTGTGCATTGGCATAAGGACCTGTGTAAAGCTCTATGCGATTTGCACCAATTTCTGCTGCCATGCGCACCTGTTCTAGGTTTGTATCCAAAAACAAACTGCTTGCAATACCCTCTTTTTTGAGTAAGTCAATTGTTTTTTTGAGCAATTTGCTGTTTTTTGCCACGTCCCAACCTGCATTGGAGGTTATTGCCTCAGGCGCATCGGGTACCAACGTAACCTGTTCAGGTTTTACTTGCAAGACAAGCTCCAAAAAGGCATCACTTGGATAGCCCTCTATATTAAAATCTGTATAAACAACCTTTTTGAGGTCTAAAACGTCTTGACGCTTTATATGTCTTTCATCGGGTCTAGGGTGTATGGTTATCCCGTCTGCTCCCAAGCCTTGAGCTTCTGTGGCAAATTTCAACAGGTCTGGAACATTTCCGCCTCTTGCGTTACGCAAAGTTGCTATTTTGTTGATGTTTACGCTCAATTTTGTCATGGGTTCTATATTTTCTTTTATATTTGCCAAAAAACACTGCAAATTTAATAATTTCTATGCGCTCTTTTGCCCTTTTTGCAAAAAATATTTCCCATCAGCATCAAAAGACCCTGCTTTTTTTGCTTGAAAATGCACCTTCTTGTTGGATACATGCTGGTTTGGCTGCTGAATTGCAAGCCTTGGGCTTATCGTTTTCAAATGCTGTGTTTTCTGAGGTATATGAATTGCCAAAAGAAGTAAATATAATGATTTGCTTGGGTGGCGATGGCACGGTGCTAGATGCTGTGCGCCTTGCACACGATAAAAACATTGCTATTCTTGGTATAAACACGGGCAGACTAGGATTCTTAGCCAACGTCAATCCCGAAGACTTGCCAGAGGCTTTGCAAAAAATCGCCCAAGAACGTTACACCATTCAAGAGCGCATTTTGCTACACGCTGACGGACTACCAGACAACTCGTTTCCCTACGCACTCAACGATATTACCTTTCAAAAACGAGATTCTGCAAGCATGATTGTACTTAAAGTTTGGGCAAATGGCATCTTTCTGAATGATTACTGGGCGGACGGTTTGATATTTTCCACGCCAACGGGTTCTACGGCTTATTCTTTGAGTTGTGGCGGACCTATTATGACCCCAGATACCAACAATTTGGTGATTACTCCACTTGCTCCGCATAATTTAAGTGCTAGACCCTTAGTGCTCAGCGCAGACACTGAACTCAAAATCGCCATAACGGGCAGAACTGAGCAGTTCATGGTCAGTTTAGACCATTACACGCAGTTTTTAGATGCTAGCCGTGTGATTACCCTCAAAAAAGCCCCGTTTAGGGCGCAAATGCTTGTTTTGGAGGGCGAGAATTTTTACCAAACCCTTAGAGGCAAGCTAAATTGGGGCAAAGATAATCGCCAGTAAAGCCCAAGCTAAACAACAAAGCAGGCAAATGCCTGCTTTGTTGTTTATATGTTAATTGCCCAGCATGGGCAATTATTTGTTTAAAAAATGCAATACCAAAGGCGTAATTACGCTCATGACCAAAGTACCTACAATACCTATGGCTGCAAGTAAATAGTTGATGCGCTGGTTGGTGCTTTGGTGCAAGGTCAGCATTTCACGTTCCAAATGGTCTATGCGTGAATTGGTTTTTTCAAACAGCATTTCCATTTTAGTTTCCATTTTTGAAAATATTGCCTGTACGTCTTCGCTGACTTTAATGTCTATGATAGCCGTGAATGCTTTGGCATGATCTGGAGGTAAATTTTTAATAGCTTCGTAGAGTTCGTTAGATCTCATAGTACAAATATAAAAAATAATTTACAAATAACTGCCTGGAATAAGGTAGTTCTTCACGTAATCTTCCACGGTTTGCTCTAAACTTTGGAAACGCTTTGTGTAGCCTGCGTCTCTTAACTTGCGCATGTCCGCTTGCGTAAAGTACTGATAATGTTCCCGCATGGGTTTGGGCATGTCTATAAAACGAATATCTTCGGCTTTGCCCATGGCAGCAAAAGTGGCTTTTGTTAAATCCAAAAAAGTCCTAGCTTGCCCTGAACCTAGGTTGTATAAACCATTTTTTTTGGGATTAGGCGTAGTTTCTCTTTCCTGCAATTGGTACCAAAACAAACAAATAGCAACAACATCTTTTACATATACAAAGTCTCTGGTTTGTTCGCCGTCTTTATATCTGAAATAGTGAGACTTAAAAAGTTCCACATATCCTTGCTTTTGAATTTGATTAAATGCTTGATAAATGACAGAAGCCATGCGACCTTTGTGGTATTCATTTGGTCCAAACACATTGAAAAATTTTAAACCCACCCAAAAAGAGGGTTTTTTTTCTTGTGTTTCTATCCATTTGTCAAAATTGTGTTTAGACTCTGCATAAGGATTAAGGGGCATCAACTGAATGAGCGGAACGGTTTCGCTATATCCCAATTGCCCGTCTCCATAAGTGGCTGCACTTGAAGCATAGACCAAAGGAATGTCGTGTGCCGTGCAAATTCTAAATATTTCTTGGCTGTATCTTAAGTTTAACTTATTTAAAACATCTTTATCTTGTTCTAGGGTATTGGTTCTTGCACCCAGGTGAAACACAAACTTAATGTCCGATACGTAAGTCGTATAGTGCTTTAAAAATGTTTCTCTATTTAGGGTTAAAAAATATTTTTTATCCTTCCAATTGTTTTTTTTCTCTTGGGCGGAAAAATCATCTACCAGCAATAAATCTGTGATACCCATTTGGTTGAGTGTGGAGACCAAAGCTGACCCAATAAATCCTGCTGCACCTGTAATTACTATCATAAAAAATACCGCCAATTTTGCGGCGCAAATTTACACAATATTACGGCAAAAACAAAAAACAATAAAATAATTTGTGCTTTTCAAAAAATAATGTAACTTTGCAACAGTTTTCAATGCAACAGTTGCAACGTTTACTTTTATGACACACAAAATAAGCACAAGAAATGATTTTAGCGGTGAAGCACACTTATTAGGTGCTCTGCCAAATAATCCTGTTGAGCTTTTTTTGTCTTGGTTTGAAGAAGCAAAGCGTTTTTCTGAATTTAATGCCATGACGCTCTGCACCTATATGGGTGCAAAAGCGAACGCAAGAATTGTGTATTGCAAAGAAATAACCCAGGAAGGTTTGGTGTTTTTTAGCAATTATAACAGTCAGAAAGGGCTGGAATTGGCTGAAAATCCGAACGCTTGTTGTTTATTTTATTGGAAAGAACTGCAAAGGCAAGTCAAATTTGTGGGTGTGGTGGAAAAAATAAGCCCCGAAGCCTCTGATGCTTATTTTGCAACACGACCCAGGGAAAGCCAAATAGGTGCATGGGCGTCTGCGCAGAGTAAAACATTGAAAGATAGCAAAACATTAGCAGCATTATACAAGGAACAAGAAGATAAGTGGCAAAATCAAGATGTTGCTAGACCTGAGTTTTGGGGTGGTTATATTTTGAAGTTTCAAGACATTGAGTTTTGGCAAGGCAAGGCTAGTCGTTTACACGACCGTGTGCTTTATACAAAGCAAAACCAAAACAAGTGGCAATTGTCTCGCTTAGCTCCGTGAATTATGAATATAGAATTTGATTTAGAAGAGTTATTTGGTTTTTTAACAGGCAAGGCTTCCACGGCTATTGGCAGGCGTTTGCAGCGGAACTTAAAACAAGCTGGTTTGGAGGTAACGCAGGAGCAATTTGCGGTTTTGTTTGCCTTATGGCAAAAAGATTTGCAATCTCAGCAAGAGTTAGCTACGGCTACGTTTAAAGACAAGCCTAGCATTACCCGTTTGATAGATGGTTTGGAACGCACTGGTCTTGCTGCACGCATGAACCACCCAAGCGATAGACGGTCTAATTTGGTCTATTTGACGGATAAGGGTAAAACCTTAAAGTCGAAAGCCTTGAAAATGGCATACCAAACGATAGAAGAGGCTTTGGCAGGTTTGTCGGCGGTGGAAATAGAAACATGTAAACATGTATTAAATCAAGTTTTTAGCAATTTATTGCAAGAGGAAACAAAAGTAGATAGAGAAAAAAATTAGAAAAATAAATTCTGTAAAGAATTATTGATTTTTCATAGTGTGTTTGTTGTCGCACGTTACGTCTTGAGCTATATGCTCTCCGTAGCGTGCGATTGTTTTTGGTGGATACGTGCGTATAAGCCTAGTGGTTCTTGCAACAAACTTTGGTGTGTGCCTTTTTGGGCAATTTTCCCGTCTTCTAACACAATAATTTGGTTGGCGTGCCTGATACTGCTGATGCGCTGGCTGATAATAATCACGGTTTGCTTATCAATTTGACGCAAATGTTTTTGGATTTTATTTTCGGTTTCTGCATCTACAGCACTGAGGGTATCGTCTAAAATCAAGATAGGACAAGGTTTTAATAAAGCTCTTGCCAAAGCTATTCTTTGTTTTTGCCCACCCGACAAATTGATGCCTCTTTCTCCCAACATGGTTTGGTAGCCCTTTGGCAATGCCATAATATTTTCGTGAATTTCTGCTTTTTTGCAAGCCTCTTCCACTTGTTCTTGCGAGACTTTTTCCAAAGAACCCATCGCCAAATTGTTGAAAATGCTATCTGAAAACAAGAAAACATCTTGGGGCACGTAAGCCATATTTGACCTCAGCCAATTCACTTCGTAATCTTGAATAGGCTTTCCATCTAAAACAATACTGCCAGCACTCGGATCCATCAGTCTGGAAACGAGTTGTGCCAAGGTGGTTTTGCCAGAGCCCGTTCTGCCCAAAATACCCAAAACTTCTCCCTGTTTTAGGTCAAAAGACACCTGGCGCAGTGCATGTACATTCATTTCAGCGTAGATGTAATCCACATTTTTAAACACCAAATTGCCTGAAATGGCTGTTTTTTCAGTGCCCAAAGACATCAAAGTTGGTTTGGTTTGCAAAAACTCATTGATGCGCTCTTGTGAGCTGATTGCCGCTTGTGTGAGTGAGGTAATCCAACCTACGGAAGCAAATGGCCAAGTGAGTAAATTGATATACACCACAAATTCCGCCACATCACCAACCGTTACTTCGCCTGCCATGACTTTCAAACCGCCCACATACACCGTGAGCAAATTGCTCAAACCCACTAATAAATAGATGGCTGGCGCAAACCAAGATTCCACAACGGCTAATTTTAAGACCGCTTGGCGATAACGCTGGGCTTGTTGCATGAAAAAACCATAAAAAGCAGGCATTTTGCCATACACCGCCAACACACGAATGCCAGATACGTGTTCTTGCACAAAAGTAGAAAGCCCTGATTGTTCGGTTTGCATGTTGTGGTTGAGCACATTCATGCGTTGGCTAATGTAATAAATAGCCAAAGAAAGCACGGGCAAAGGCAGTAAAACATAAAAACTCAACTCTTTGTTTTTATCCAGCATGGAGCTAATCACCATCCAAGAAACCAACACAATGTTCACCCCGTACATAATACTTGGTCCCAAAAACATGCGCACACGCCCTACGTCTTCGCTGATGCGGTTCATTAAATCGCCTGTGCTGTGTTTGCGGTAAAAAGGTAAATCTAAATTTTGGTATTGTTTGTATATTTCTTTTTTCATCTCGTATTCAATGTGCCGAGAAATCACAATAATCGTTTGCCTTGTTAAAAACAAGAAAAAGCCAGACACCAAAGACAACAGCAAAAACCACCCCACATTTTCTAGGGCAATTATCATAATGTCTTTGCTTTGCAAGGCTTTGCTTGCATCGCTTTGTTTGAAAACCACATCAAAGGTTTTGCCAATGAGCTTGGTGCTGTAAATTTTCAGGTAATTGTTTAAAGCAATAAAGACAACGCCCCAAAATAAGCCATAACGATACTGCCAGAAGTATTTTTTTAAATAAGAAGCTAGTGCGAACATGGGGCAAAGATATAAAAACTTATACACCTTTCTCTATAAATAAAATACGAAATTGCACTTTTGTATTAAAGTTTTTTTTATTACCTTTGGCAATCAAAAAGATTTACATGAAAACACAAGAACATACCCATTGTTTGATTATCGGCTCTGGACCTGCGGGTTATACAGCTGCCATATATGCTGCACGTGCAGATTTAAAACCAATTATGTACCAAGGCATGCAGCCAGGCGGACAACTTACCACCACCACAGAAGTGGATAATTTCCCAGGCTATCCAAATGGCGTAACGGGTCCAGAAATGATGGAACAGTTGGAGGCGCAAGCCAAACGCTTTGGCACAGATGTGCGACATGGTTGGGTTACAGCGGTTGATTTTTCAAAAACGCCCCATCAAGTTACCATAGATCAAGACAAAATTGTTACTGCCGATAGCATCATTATTGCAACGGGGGCGTCTGCAAAATACCTTGGTTTGCCTTCAGAGCAAAGACTTTTGCAAAGTGGCGGTGGCGTTTCTGCTTGTGCGGTTTGCGATGGATTTTTTTATAGAGGCAAAGAGGTGATTATTGTAGGTGCTGGCGATACAGCCTGTGAGGAGGCTTCTTATTTGGCAAAATTGTGTAAAAAAGTAACCATGTTGGTTAGAGGCGAAAAAATGCGTGCCAGCAAAGCCATGCAAACAAGAGTAGAGCAAACACCGAACATAGAAATTCTTTATAACACAGAAACTTTGGAGGTTTTGGGTGAAAGTGTTGTAGAGGGTGCAAGCGTTAAAAACCAAAAAACAGGTGTAGAAACCAGCATTGTAGCGGACGGTTTTTTTGTGGCGATTGGGCATACACCAAACACAGCCGTTTTTAAACCTTTCTTGGACATGGACGAAACGGGTTATATTATTAAAGACCCTGCAAGCACAAAGACCAATGTGGCGGGCGTTTTTGTGGCTGGAGATTGCGCAGACAAAACCTACCGACAAGCGATAACGGCTGCAGGTTCTGGCTGTATGGCTTCCTTAGATGCCGAAAGATACCTTTCAGCCTTGTAGGCAAAGGGGTTTTACAATTTATTTTTAATGTTTACAAAAAAAGTGCTTAAATATTGCGCATTGCGATATTTTGTGCTAACTTTGAGAAAAAAACCATATGGATATAAAGTTTTCGCCAGCTATGCAACAAGCTATTCAGCTTGGTCAGCAACATGCTTTCCACACGGGACATGCCCATTTGGGTTTGGAGCACATTATGCTCGGAATTTTGGAATCTTGCAAAGAGGGCTTGGCGATAGACATTTTAAGAGAGCATGTTAATCTAAATACGTTTCGAGCAGCTTTGCAAGCCTCTGTGCACGCCTATAAGGTAAGCCAATCTAACGCAAACCAAGAAGCCTTACCCATGACTGAAGAAGCAACACGGGTGTTAAAACAAGGTTTTTTTGAGGCGGTTCGTTATGCAAAAAAAGAAATTGGCGTAGAGCATGCCGTGTTGTGTATGTTGCGCAATGGCAATAATTTGGTTACCTCTATTTTGCAACAGTGCATGGCGGATTGTGATTATCTCATTAGAGAAATAGAAAAAGCCCTAGAAAAAGACCAAGGCAAGCCGAATAATAATCCTAGAAATGGCTTTGAGGAAGATGACTCTGAAACGGAAAAAGATAATGATGCAACAGCTTCTGCAGATGCAAAAACAAAAAAAAGTACTACACCTGTTTTAGATGCGCATAGCCGTGATTTTACCGCTTTGGCAACAGAAGGCAAAATTGACCCTATTGTGGGCAGAGAAAAAGAAATCGAGCGTGTGGCGCAGATATTGTCGAGGCGCAAAAAAAATAATCCCATTTTAATAGGAGACCCTGGTGTGGGTAAATCTTCCATAGCGGAGGGTTTGGCTTTGCGCATTTTGGACAAAAAAGTACCGCATACGCTTTTAGAAAAACGTGTGGTGGCATTGGATTTAGCGTCTTTGGTTGCGGGCACAAAGTACAGGGGTCAGTTTGAAGAGCGCATGAAAGCGATTATTGTGGAATTGGAACGCAGCCACAATATTATTTTGTTTATTGATGAAATACACACACTGGTTGGCGCAGGAGGTGCTGGCAGTTCCTTAGATGCGTCTAATATATTAAAGCCAGCTTTAGCGAGAGGCGAGTTGCAGTGCGTAGGGGCAACCACTTTGGACGAATATAGAAAATATGTAGAAAAAGACGGGGCTTTGGAACGTAGGTTTCAGCGTGTGCTGATAGAACCCACTACCGCCGAGGAAACCTTGGCAATTTTAAAAAATATTAAAAAGAAATACGAAAAACACCACAATGTTATTTTTAGTAGCGATGCTTTGGAGACTTGTGTGCGTTTGACGGCTCAATACGTAAAAGACAGGCAATTCCCAGACAAAGCCATTGATGCCATGGACGAAGCGGGCTCAAAAGTGCAAATTAAAAATGTGCAGATTCCCCAAGAGATTACAGATATAGAAACGGCTATTGCGCAAATCAATAAAAAGAAGCAAGTGTTTGTGGATACCCAACGTTATGAAGAAGCTGTGATATTGAGAGACCAAGGTATTGCCTTGGAAAATAGACTTTTAGAAGCAAAAATACAGTGGGAGGAATATTTGAAAAAGCACCCAAAAAAAGTATTGCCAAGACATATAGAAGAAGTGGTTTCTGCCATGAGTGGCATTCCTTTGGAAAAATTGGCACGAGACGAAAGAAGTGTATTGCTCAATTTGGACAATATTTTAGCTGAAAAGATTATTGGGCAAAGCCAAGCCATAAAAAGCGTTGCACGTGCAATACTGCGCAGTAAAGCGGGGGTGAAAAATCCCAATAGACCGATAGGTTCTTTTATTTTCCTTGGTGCAACAGGGGTTGGTAAAACACAATTGGCAAAAGAGTTGGCAAATGTGCTTTTGGGCAGTGAAGATGCCTTGGTACGCTTAGATATGAGCGAATACATGGAAAAGTTTTCTGTATCTCGCTTGATTGGTGCACCTCCGGGCTATGTGGGTTATGATGAGGGCGGTATGCTCACGGAAAAAGTGCGCAGAAAACCGTATAGCGTGCTTCTTTTTGATGAAATTGAAAAAGCGCACCCCGATATTTTTAACATTTTATTGCAAATTTTAGACGAAGGGCAAATCACCGATAGTTTGGGTAATAAAGTAGATTTTAGAAATACTTTGATTATTTT
>CANHHI010000025.1 GCA_947460225.1 Flavobacteriales bacterium | reverse complement strand
TTTATTGTTTAAATTCAAACACAAATAGCGTGTTCTTTGTTTGGAAATTTTCTGAAAAATATTGCCCTGCAACATAAATTTCTGCCCCATGGGCAAGGTATCCAAAGTAACAGCCTCTGGATTTTCGCTCAACAGCAAGGCTTTTTGCAATTGTACATCGCTGCAAGAGGTGGCTTTTATGTTTTTAGCATATTTTTTGAGTGCCTCTTCTATCAAAGGCGGAAAGTGGTTTTTATCTAAAAACACCCCAATCAATTCCGAAAAGCATTGTTTCCATTCCTTGCCATGGGGCAAAACGGCATTTTCATAGCGAATATAGGTAATTAAATGCGCAATTTCATGCAAAGTGGTGATTAAAAAAGTATAAGGCTCTAAGTTTTGATTAACCGTAATGTGGTGGTAGGTGTAGTGCTTTTGAATGGGGCGAAAATCCCCGAGTTTGCTTTTTCTGGGCGCATGCACGTGAAACAAAACAGGGTGCGCAAAAAGCAAATTTTGCACAAAATCCACCGAAAAACTCGGCAAGTATTGCGCCAACACATTGGGCAACTTCATGCGGTGTTGTTCCAGTAATTTTTCCATCAAGCACGCACAAAGGGATTGTTTTGTTTCTCCTTGCCAATGCTGGTAGGCGTGCCATGCCCTGCATAGACTACAAAATCATCGCCAAGGCTATACAATTGCGAGCGGATGCTTTTAGGCAGTTCTTCGGGGTCTGAACCAGGTAAATCCGTTCTGCCAATGCTGTTTTTAAAAAGCACATCGCCACTGATGATATATTTTTCCGCATGATTGACAAAAGCCACGTGCCCGGGTGCATGCCCCGGCACAAAACGCACTTCAAAAGCTATGTCTTGCAGCTGCAAGATTTGCCCTGTTTGCAAAATTTCGGCGTGGTCTAAATTGGGCAAAGCCACTTGAAAGCCGTACATGGGCGCATAATTGGGCACTTGCAAAAGCGTAGGCATATCCAAGGCGTGCACACTGGGCGCAATGCCAAAAATTTCGCAAGCCCAAGCCAAACCCAGCACGTGGTCTATGTGGCTGTGGGTGATGCAAATTTTTTCTACTTGTAAATGATGTTCTTGGATATACTGCAAAATTTTAGCCTGCTCGCTTTGTGTAACGCAACCAGGGTCAAAAAGCCAAGCGGTTTTTTCATGGTGAACCAGGTAGGTATTTTCTTGAAAAGCATTGCAGGTAAAAACCTGTATGGTCGTGGATTTGTGCATGTATTTTTTAATATCTTTGCCCAAAGGTAGCAAAAAAGGAGAGATTTTATTTCAAGAAAGTGGGAAAATATGTACATTATAGATAAGCAAAGCAATAGGATAGAAAAAATTAAAGCCTTTACTTTTTCAGAACTTGGTTTTAGAGAAAGAGACAATCTACAAGAATGGCTGGCTGGCAATCCCGAAGCCTTGGGCGAGGAATTACTCATTATTCAAAAAGAATTTAATGGCTTCAATGACACCAACGAAAGGTTGGATTTGCTTGCCTTGGATAAAAAAGGCAATGCCGTAATTATTGAAAATAAGCTGGACGATACAGGTAGAGATGTAACTTGGCAAGCCTTAAAATACGCCTCCTATTGCTCTACTTTAACCAAAGAGCAGATTAGAAGCATTTATCAACAATACTTAGACAGGCAAGCTCACGGTGAAGAAGCAACGAGCAAATTAAGTGAGTTTTTTGATAATACAGAATATGAGGAATTAAATCTTAATCAAAGACAAACACAGCGAATAATTTTGGTGGCGGGTAGTTTTAGAAAAGAGGTTACATCAACAGTTTTATGGTTATTGAACTTTAAAATTAAAATACAGTGTTTTAAAGCAACACCTTTTGCACTTGGGGAGCAGTTATTTTTAACCTTGGAACAGATTATTCCAACAAAAGATGCTGAAGACTATACTATAAGTATGCTGGATAAGGCTCAAGAAGACTTATCTGCCCAAGAAGAACTAAAAAAAATACATCATTTGCGTTTAGAATACTGGGCGAATTTACTGCCAAAAATCAAGGGCAAAACCAATATTTTTCAAAATTCTACACCCTCCAAAGACCATTGGCTAAGTGCAGGAGGAACAGGAATTACAGGTTTGTCTTATGTTTTTTTGGTAACAAAATCATACGTTAGCGTAGAATTAAGCATTGCAAAAAATACCGCAATAGAAAATAAAAAAATATTTGATGCGCTTAAACAATATGAAGAAAAAATAACGGCAGATTTTGGCGAGAAACTTTCTTGGGAACGATTAGACAATAAAAAAATGTGTAGGATTTCTTCTTATTTACAAGGGGTTAGTCTTTTTGAAAAAGAAGATTGGGATAACATGATGACTTTCCATCTAGCAAAAATGATTAAATTAGAACAAGCCTTAAAAGAGCCTTTAAAAATTATTAAACGCAAAATTCAAGAAAAAGAAGAAACGATATAACCCACCCTTTTTTTTAATATCTTTGCGCCATATAGTTGAATAGCCATTGCCTAAATACGCCGTAAAAACCTATTTGCTCCTCCTGTTTTGTGCCAGTTTGGCGCAAGCGCAGTTTTACCAAGGCTACCAAATGTATTTTGGCAAGAGCAGGGTGCGCTATAAACAGGACTGGACTTGGCTATACTATAAATACCCCAAATATGATTTGTACCTCTACGAGGGCGGACAACCCTTGGCGGAATACATTAGCCGCATTGCCCAAGAGGAATTGAAAGACTTGGAAGACAAACTGGGCTTTTCTTTGCAAGATAAAGTGGATATTTTGCTCTTTAACCGCTTGGGGGATTTTCGCCAAAGCAATATTGGTTTGCAAGATGCGGAAACAGAACTCGGCGGAGTCTATAAAATCATAGAAAACAAACTGTTTGTTTATTACGAAGGCAGCCATGACAATCTGCGCAAGCAATTGCGGGCAGGTTTGGGCGAGGTGCTGTTTAAACAATTGTTGTACAGAGGATTTTGGCGAGAAAATTTTGTGGGGGAAACCGCCAAAGAATTTCCCGCATGGTATGTGCAAGGTTTGACAAGATATGTAGAGCAAGGCTGGACTTCCGAATTAGACGATGCGCTTAGGCAATATCTGAAAAACAACAAAGCCAAGAATTTGCAATGGGTTACGGGCGAAGATGCAGCAGTATTTGGTGCGGCTATTTGGCACTACATAGAAAAACGCTTTAACAAAGAAGGTTTGTCTCGCATACTCTACACCACTCGCCATTTTTCAGATGCCAACAAGGGTTTGCTTTTGGGTATTGGCTATGACTTAAAAACCCTGCAAAAAGAAGTGTTGCAGTATTACAAAGACACTTACCAAGAAGAGCAAAACTGGTGGGCGGAAACAGCGGACGAAAAAGCCCTGAAACGCACCAAAAAAAGCAAGGAATATAGCCAATTTATTGTGCATCAAAACGGCAAATACGGCGCATTTGTGGCGCATGAAAAAGGGCAGTATCAAATTTTCCTTTTGGACATGGTGCGCAAGAAAAAACGCAAAATTTTCCAAAGGGAGCAAAAAACCGAACGGATTTTTGACAAAACCTATCCCGTGCTGGCTTTTCATCCCAAAAAGGAAGAGCTTGCTTTTGCTTTTGAACGCAAGGGTTTGGTAAAAATAGGTTTTTACGATGTTAAAACCAAAAAAATAGATTTTCGCACGCAGGGTATTTTGCAGAAAATATTGGATATGACGTATAGCCCAAGTGGGGAGCAAATGCTTTTCACCGCCGTAAAAGCTGGGCAAAGCGATTTGTTTTTGTACCAAAAAGCGGGCAATGGCATTTTTCCCATCACCGAATCCAGTACGGATAAACGATACCCGATTTTTATTTCCGAAAATGACATTGCTTTTGCCACCCATTTGCCCGCAAACAAAGGCGAAGCCTATCAAAATCCACAATGGGGTGTTTTTAGCATCAAACTAGACGATAAAAAGAAAAAACAAGAACTCCTTTGGCAAACAGGCGATAGCCTTACGCAAATCAAATTTTTGCAAAAAACAGACAAAGGTTTTGCTTACCTTGGCAACCAAAATGGCATATTTAACCTATACGAAAGGCAGAAAGACAGTGCGATAGCACGCATAGATACGGTGATACACTACCGCTACACCTTTGAAGAACAGGCATCTAGCAATTGGAACGCCAGCCCCGTTTCTTTTTCCGCCACCGACAAAAAATATGCACGCATTGCGCCCAGCAAAAAGCGCATGGCACTTTACCTCGCCAGTTTGGAACAGGAAAACAAAGCCCCTTTAAAGAAAACTTTTGCCCGCTATTTTGCAGAAAAACAAAAGCAAAAAGCCGATAAAAGCTGGGAGAAAGTGCAGGCTAAATCCGATAATTTTCAGGTAGAATTGCTCAATGCCAAAACCTATAAAGTTCATTTTGTAGAAAAAGGCATGCAAAATGCGCCCAAGCCCAAAGAGAAAACCTTTACTTTGCCAGAGTCCAATGTGTATAGCGTGAATTTCAGCATGCGCAAATTTGATGTATTGCTGGATAATAATGCGCTATATCCCACTTATCAACGTTTTCACAGCAGTTCGCCTAGCTATAACAATCCCAGCACAGGTGGTTTGTTTACATTTCAATTGGCGGATTTATTTGAAGACCACCACCTCATGGGTGGTTTTAAGCTGGGAGCCACACTCAGCGACCATGAAATTGTATTGAGCTATAAAGATTTATCTAAGCGTTTAAGCAAAGAATATATTTTATACAAACAAACCACTCGGCAGGAAGGCGAAGACGATAACTATTTCAAAAACAACACGTATTTGGCAAAGTTTCAAGTGAAATATCCGTTTACAGAATTTTGGAGTTTGGGCGGAAATGTCCATTACCGCTTTGATGAACGTGTTACGCTAAGCACTGACCTTAGCAGTTTGCGGGCAAAAAATACCTATAATCACAACGGCGGTGCCAAGGTGGAGCTTGTTTTTGATAATATTCTGTATCCGCAAAAAAATATTTACTACGGCAGTCGGGTAAAAGTTTTTGGGGAGTATTTTCACGAGCTCACCGTCAAAAAAGGCGATTTGTTTGTGGTTGGCTTAGATGCACGCCATTACCAAAAGATACACCGCAACATGATACTCGCCATGCGTTTAGCGTGGAGCAGTTCCTTTGGGCATAGAAAATTGATTTATTACCTTGGGGGTATGGACGGCGATTTTTTCAGCAATTTCAAACAAGACACCAAAATTGATTACACGCAAAACTATTATTTCCAAGCCACCGCATCGCCTTTGCGTGGTTTTGACCAAAATGTCAGAAACGGCAACAACATGCTCATCAGCAACTTGGAATGGCGTTTTCCTTTCGTGAGTTATTTTTCCAAAAAGCCCATAAAATCAGAGTTTCTGCGAGACCTCCAACTCATCGGCTTTGCCGACTTTGGCATGGCTTGGTCGGGCTTAAACCCATACAGCACCTTTAATACCACCAACCAAGAGGAAATCAATCGCCCGCCACTCTTGATTACCTTATACAATCAGCAAGAACCCATTATACTCAGTTTTGGCACGGGTTTGCGCATATCTTTATTTGGTTATTTTCTACGCCTAGACCTCGCTTGGTCTTTGCAAAACTGGCAACTGCAAAGAAAAACGCCCTTCGGGCATTTATCCCTACAACTAGATTTCTAACGGACATAGTTCGTTTTAATCCGTGCTACGCACGGGCAAGGCATCAGAGACGCTTTAATCTGCGCCTTTGGCGCAGGCATCAGAGATACTTTATTCTGCTTCGCATGCAAGGTGCGGGCAAAAAGAATTATTTAAAAAATTTCATAGCGAGCATCAAAGTAATGATGATGCCAAAACCCCAACGCATGGTGTTGTCCATTCTGTCAATACGGCGATGTGTTGCCGTTTCCAAATGATCCACACGGCGATTGGTGTCGTCTATGCGCTGGCTCAAGGTGTCCATGCGTTGGCTTAAAATATCTATGCGTGCATTGACTTTGTCAAACATCACTTCCATTCTTGTCATCGCGTCTCGCATGTCGTTGTCTATTTTTAGGTCTATAATTTTTACAATCGCTTTCTTTGCTGGCAATTGAACCGTAGCATCAAATAAATCCTCTGCTTTCATAGTAAATAAAAAAATGTATTCTTTAGGCAAAGTTAAAAATTTTCTGAGAAATTTTCAAGAAGAATTTTCTGAAAATTCATTTTCTAGTAATTATCTAGCTTATAGAAGGTAACTAAAAAATACGGTGTTAGCAAATGCCGTAGGCATAGCCTGTTTCTTAACCATTCAAAAAAAATCCCAAGATACCACGAACCCCACGCATTTTGCATGGGTATTACGTGGCTATTCAACCTGCGCACGCTCGCGTGCTGCCTTATGCGAAAGGTTTCTAAAAAAGAAAAACCCAACCTGACCATGCACAGCATGGATGTAATCTGCTTCGCAAGCAATGCCCACAAAAAGAAAAACCCAACCTGACGTTTTGTAAAGTACTAAATTCAACAAATCAAAGCAGTAGCAAAAAACTACGCCGTGGAACTCGGAAGGGAGTTCGTCAGGTTGGGGTAGGGATTTATGCCCTTCCATTGCCTTTAACGGCGTAGTAACCACATAAGTGATTTGTTGAATTTAGTACCACAAAGGTACAAACTTTTCCATTAAAGTTCCAAATTTTTTCAAAAATATTTTCAAAGAATTTTTATTTTCTAGCAATTACAACGCCTGCGAAGCAGATTAAAAGCATCTCTGATGCCAGATTAAAACGGACGATGTCTGCGCACCATGTGCGCCGCCGGTGTGGAGGAGTAAGACTTTTTGTTGTGGCTTGAGCAATTGATGGGCGGCAAAAAAGGCTTTGCCTGTGTAAATGGGTTCTATGGGAATGTGATGCACTTGGTTAAAGTTGGCAACAAAAGACAAAAGTTCGGGTGTGGTTTTGGCATAGCCCCCAAAGTGAAAATCAAAAGCCCAATCCACCTGCTGGGCAAGGTGCTCGGCTTTAAAATGGCGCAGATTTGCCAAGAAATCATTGCGCAAAAAGTAGGCGTTTTTAAGCACAGGCACTGCCAAAATGCGCTGATGTGGCTGTAAAGCCAAGGCAAGCCCAGAAACAGTGGTGGCTGTGCCCACCGCACAAACCAAATACTCAAAATCTACTTGAATTTGGGCGTAAATTTCCTTGCAACCTTGCGCTCCTAAATAATTCGCCCCACCTTCGGGTATGAGGTAATAATCGGGGAAAATGGCTTGCATGTCTTGATAAAGCTGTGCTTTTTCTCTATATGCACTGCGTGTTACAAAATGCAAACGTGCACCCAGTTCTTGGCAACGTGCCAAAGTGGCACTGTCCCCTCCTTCCCCACGCACCACGAGCAAGAGCGGAATTTTGAGGTGATTGCACGCAGAAGCTGTGGCAAGAATATGGTTGGAAAAAGCCCCGCCAAAAGTAATGATGCCTTTGTACTGGGGATTGGCAAAATAATGCGCCACATTGTATTTGAGCTTGCGCCACTTGTTGCCCGACACCTCGTGGTGCAACAAATCTTCACGTTGCACCGCCCAAGTATCGCTTATTTTTTGACTTATGCTTTTGGCAAAGTCTATGAAATCTTCGGTTCTATCCAATCGCCATGCTGTTTGATTAGGTTTATCAAGGCTTGTACCGCTTCTGCTTCGGGCACATTCTTTTGCACCACGGTTTTTTGTTTGTACAAAGTAATCACACCATTGCCCGTACCCACATAACCGTAATCCGCATCTGCCATTTCCCCTGGACCATTCACAATACAACCCATGATGCCAATTTTCAAGCCTTTCAAATGGCTGGTTTTGGCACGAATTTTTGCGGTAGTTTCTTGCAAATCAAACAAAGTCCTACCACAAGATGGGCAAGCAATGTATTCCGTTTTGGAAATGCGGGTTCTGGTGGCTTGCAAAATGCCAAAAAGTGTGCTATTTTGCACTTGCTGTGGAATTTTTGGGGCTTCTAGCATCACGCCATCGCCAAAACCGTCCAAGAGCAAAGCACCCAAATCCGTGGAAGCGTATAATTGAAAAGTTTCTACATCTTCCATATTTGCATAATTGCGATGCAAAACAACAGGTATTTTAAGGTTTTGCAACAAAAGCGTTATGTAGGCACGGCGTTGTTCAAACATGCTTTGCTCGGCTTGCAAAATCAACACGAAATTTTTCAAAGATTTGAGCAAATCCAAGTTTTGTTCAAGTTCTTGCCCCTGGATAAATAAAAAATTCAGCACATCGCTTTTTTCAGCTAGGCTATGCACATTTTGCAGGTTAAATATAGGATAATGCCTATCTTTGTGCTTATTTTTGAGCCAAGTTTCAGCATTTTGCAAAATGCCCAAAGAGCCAGGTATGTCAAAATGTATTTCCTTATCGCCCAAATACACATAATCACAAGCCTGCTCGGCTAAATTCCACTTGTCCGTAGGCACCGAATAATGATAACCCAAAGAAAAAAAACTGGCAGGCGTAATTTTATTGGGATAGTGGCTCAAATTAGCCATAACAACAGGCACATGTTTTGCACCAATATTTTGCACGGCAAAAGTTTCCCTACGCTTGTATTCATAAGGATTATAAGGCAGTTCCCCTTGAAAATCTGCAATGGATATTTCTTTGGGATTTTCATAGCGTGCCACCAATTTTTGCGCCACGGGAATTTCTTTTTCGGGGTCTTCGGTAAGCGACACACGAATGGTATCGCCAATGCCGTCTTCCAAAAGCGCACCAATACCAACAGCTGACTTAATTCTGCCGTCTTCACCGTCTCCTGCTTCGGTTACGCCCAAATGCAAGGGATAGTGCATATTTTCTTTATCCATAGCCACCACCAAAAGGCGGTAAGCCTGCACCATCACCAAAGGATTAGAGGATTTCATGGAAATGACCACGTTGTGATAATCGTTTTTTTGGCAAATGCGCAAAAACTCCATGGCAGATTCCACCATGCCTTGCGGGGTATCGCCGTAATAACTCATAATCCTATCCGACAAAGACCCGTGATTGGTGCCAATGCGCATGGCTACCCCACGGGATTTGCACAAAAGCACCAAAGGCGTAAAACGCTCGGCTATGCGCAAAAGCTCTTCTTGGTAAGTGTCCGCAGTATAAGCAATTTCTTCAAATTTTTTCTTATCCACATAATTACCTGGATTGATGCGGACTTTATCTATAATTTTTGCCGCAGCTTCGGCAGCATTTGGCGTAAAATGAATATCTGCAACCAAAGGCGTATCATAACCCTGTTGGCGAATACCTGCCTGAATATGCGCCAAGTTTTCGGCTTCTTTTTTGCTAGGCGCAGTCAAACGAACCAATTCACAGCCTGCCTCTATCATGCGAATAGACTGCGCAATAGAGCCTTCGGTGTCCATGGTGTCTGTGGTGGTCATGGATTGCACCCGAATAGGCGCATCAGAACCAATACTTAAAGTGCCAACCTGCACCAAATTGGTTTTACGGCGTTGGTATTTGAAAATATTTTTTACGTAAAGCATAGCGCAACAAAAATAATAAAATTTTAGCCAAATCTTTTATTCCACCACAAAATCAAAATAAGTATCTGGAAAAGGTTCGTTTTGCAAAGTAAAATGCCACCATTCTATAGCAATAGGTCTGAATCCAAACTGGCGCATTTTTTCACGCAAATAAAGCCTATTTTGCAAAAATTGTTTGTCCACCAAATCACTCTCCGTGTGCGAAACCTCGTGCAACATATCCCAATGGCTACCCATATCCAAAGTCCCGTCTTGCAAATAGTAAAAAGGCTTGCCGTTGGTTAATTTTCTTTTTTGCACACTTGGCAAACATTGCAGCGTATCTTCTAAGCGCATCAAAGTCAAATCCAGCGTACTTCCTCTGCTGTGCCCCGATTTAAAAGCCACATAGCCTTTTTTAAACAAACTGGCTTTTGGCAAATTGGGGTAATAATAGGCTTTGCCAGTGGTATCTTGGGTATAACTCCAATCCACAAAGTTTTGCACAGCACGCTGTGGGCGATACGCATCATAAACGACCAGCGTATAACCGTCTTTAAGCACTTCTTGTTCTACCGCTAGCAATGCAGTAGCCGCTTGTTGGGTTAAAACCAAATCCTCTTTTTGATAGCCTGTAACCACGCCAGCCGTAAAATTTTCACGCATGGCATAACGTGGGCAAATTCTAATATTGCTGTCTATATCTAAAACACGTATAAAATCAACAGGCACTTGCGCTTGCAAATATGCAAAGCAAAATAAGGTAAAAATGACTTTTTTCATCATGGAAAATAAATATTTAATAGTTCTAAAATGCCTAAACCCGCTTCTTGCGTGGCTACTTTGCCCCCTTTTTGCAAAACCAATTGTTTAATCTCAGCCTTGGCATTGCTAGGTGCATTGGGTAACACACGCACATCTTGCATAATTTCCAAATCATTTTCTGCATCGCCAAAATAATAAATTTTTGCCTCTTTGGGAATATGCGCCAAAGCAAGTGCTTTACTCATACCCACAGGCACCACGTCTAAACCGCCCTCCCCATCAAAAGGGTGTGCATATACGTTCAAACGCCAATTGTTTTCTTGCACGAAATTTTTGATAATGCCCTCTGCATCTAAAACATCTTTGCCAAACTTTTTAGACCATACTGTTTTTTTATCCTCCCCATAAAAACTAGGCAATTGGCTAAAAATGCTAGGCACTTTTTGTTTAAATGCGTCTAAGTCTGGGTAATTTTGCGCATGCAACAAATGTTCAGGAAAAAAATCTCCCCCACTCTCTCCACAAATAAAATGGGCTGAAAACCCATAGTCTGCAATAATATTTTGCAATTCCGCCACACTTTTGCCAGAGGCAATAAACACAAAAACGCCCTGTTTTTGCAATTGTCTTATTTTTTTGCCCAAAGCCTCTGGAAATGGCACCGCTGAAGCTTCCAAAGTGCCATCTCTATCAAAACCTACATAAATCAAATCTTTCTTCATACTATACTTTTTCACTCGCTAATAATCTGCAAATTTCTACAATCGTCATCGTGGCTTTCTCCATAGATTCCACAGGCACGTATTCATAACGGCTGTGAAAATTCTCACCACCCGCAAAAATATTTGGACAAGGCAAACCCATAAAAGAAAGTCTTGCGCCGTCTGTACCGCCACGTATGGGTTTAATTTTTGGCACAATACCTAGGTTTTTCATGGCTTGTTCCGCCAAACGCACAATATGTATATTGGGCTCTATTTTTTCACGCATGTTTTGGTATTGCTCACGCAATTCCAAAGTAACCACATCTTTGCCCAAGGCTTTTTGAAAATGCGCACATATATCTCTGAGCAATTCTTTTCTATCTTCAAACTGCTCCTTATCAAAGTCTCGGATAATATACTCCAAAGTGGTTTGTTCCACCGAACCTTTCAAATGCAACAAATGAAAAAAGCCATCGTAATTTTCTGTGCATTCAGGCACTTCGTCTTCTGGCAATTGCTTCATAAATTCCACCGCATAATACTGGGAATTGATCATTTTATCCTTGGCATAGCCTGGGTGTACATTCTTGCCTTTAAACGTAATCTTGGCATAAGCGGCGTTAAAATTTTCATATTCTAACTCGCCTACCGAAGAGCCGTCCATGGTATAAGCCCATGCTGCGCCAAAAGTATCCACTGGGAAAGCATCAGCTCCTTTGCCCACTTCTTCATCGGGCGTAAAGCAAATTTTTATTGTGCCATGCAAAATTTCAGGGTGTGTAAGCAAATACTCCATCGCACTGACAATTTCTGTAACGCCAGCCTTATCATCTGCGCCGAGCAAAGTCGTGCCATCGGTCGTAATAATCGTTTGCCCTTTGTACGCCAAAATTTCTGGAAAATCTTTCGTGTGCAAAACAATATTTTGTTCCTCGTTCAAGACCAAATCTATACCCTGGTAATTTTCCCAAATTTTCGGATTGACATTTTTGCCCGTAAAATCTGGACTCGTATCCAAATGCGCCACAAAGCCAATCACGGGAACATCTGTTTTGGTGGTATTCGCAGGCAAAGTAGCCAACACATAACAATTTTCGGTTACAGAAACATCTGACAAACCAATCTTTTTCAATTCTTCTGCCAGATGCACCGCCAAATCTCTTTGTTTATCAGTGCTTGGAATTTGCTGCACATCAAACACAGACTCCGTGTCAAACTTTACATAGCGCACAAAACGCTCTATTATTGTTTTTTTCATAATTTCTTGTTAAAGCAAAACAGGGAGCCAAAGCCCCCTGTCAAAATTAAACCTTAATGACTAAGGCGTTCGTCCTTGATATTCGCCATTTCTTTTAAGTAATTAAAATACTGACCACGCAAAGCCGTTTTTTGTTGCTCCACATAATCTATTTGGCTTTTTTTAGCTTGCGCCTGCACAATAGCATCGTCCGATTTTTGCAAAAGTTTTACCATGAAAACCCCTTGGTTACCCACCATCAAAGCAGATGTTTTTTCCAATTGCAAACCAAAAGACGCACCCACAAGTTTAGGTTCACTGCCAAGTCCTGGCACAAAATTATCCGCAAAAGACAACTGAGTAGCTTCTTGTGGCGTTCCATTTGCCCAAAGGCTTATTAAATCACTAAAATTCTTGCCACCAGCTTGAGCAAGCAAAAAGTTCGCCTTGCGTTCTTTCACGAACTCACGCTCCATTTGGCTACGCACCGCCTCAAATTCTGGATAACCTGCGCTATTTTTTTCCAAAAGATTCGCTACCACAAAGGCTTTATAACCATCTTCCAAAGGTTCAGAAATTTCGCCTGTTTTATGTTTTACTGCCCATTGTCTAAGCATGTCCACATCATTCACAGCGGAAACAAACTGGTAACCAGCACGCAACAATTTATTTTCTTGCTCTAATTTATAGCCTTTATCCTTAGCAACCAAAGCAAAATCTCCCGCTCTTTTTGTTTCCAAAACAAAAGCACTGGCTTGACTATAAATATTATTTTCCGTTCTATTAGAAGGATCTATATTTTTTGAAATAATAGCAATTTTATTTTTGTTTTCACTTCTAGCACTGTCCACACGCAACACATGCACACCAAACTGCGTAGTAACTTTATAAACCTGCCCAAGTTTTGCAGCAAAAACAGCATCTTCAAAAGGTTTTACCATAGCGCCCTTGCCAAACCAACCCAAATCACCACCGTTATCACGTGTTCCGTCTGTACCAAATTCCTTGGCAAGTTCTGCAAAAGATTCGCCCTTGCTTAATACTTGCATCAAACTGTCCGCAATTTTTTCAGACTGGGCAAGCTGTTCAATATCCCCTTCTGCAACAGGCAAAAGAATGTGTGCAGCCTTACGCTCAGCAAAAGCCCCATTCCATTTGATTTTCACGAGTTTATAAGTTCCATTGTCTTCAAAAGGACCAAAAACCGTGCCAACTTTACCTTGTTCTATTTCTTTTCGCTCCTCAGCACTCAAACTAGGTAAAGTTCTGCCCTTGTCAAAATCTTGTATATCTAAATTTCTATTGGCGCTATTGAGCGTAATAAAAGTAGTGTCTCGCTCCAAAGCCTGCCATTCTTCCTTGGTTTGCAATACTTCTTGCAATATTGCGTTTTTGTCTTCTGCTGTGGGTTCAAGGGAAAAAACAACATATTGAAGCGCATAACTATCTTCTTTTTGTTTATACTTAGCCTGTTTATAATTTTTCTTGTAATACGCATGCAAGTCTTCTTCTGTGTAAGCAATATCGCTATCAGAAACATCAGCAAAACGTTTATAAACATACTGAATATCCACTTTTTGCTCTTTCTGTGCCTGGCGCAACATAGCCTCTTTTTCAGAAATGTATGCTCCAGCACTCACCAAAGATTCGTATTGTTCATTCAAGTAATTGTCTAAAAAAATCTGTTTTTGCGCAAGCCACTGTTTTCTCACTTGCTCATATTGTGCATATTGGTTAGGTTCTAACTGCTCTGGAAAATTTCCAGATTCTATGTCTTTCACCTGTTGCACCACACGCTCACGCAAAGAATCGGGCATAGCAGGAGTAATCCCTAAAAACCTTTGCACCTCGGAAAGCATGCGCTCTCCAAAAAGCAATTCTTCTACTTCACTAGCCGTCAAAGACAAACCTAAATCATGGATAGATTTTTGCATGATTTTTTTGCGCAATAAAGCGTCCCAAGCATCTTGTTTTGCTTGTTTTTCCAAGCCCTCCGTTTGACCATAATAAGACGCATAAAGCTGTTTAATTCTTTCTGTTTCTTGATTATACTCAGACGCATGAATATCTTTACCCACAACCTCACCAAGCACTTCGTCTTGCG
>CANHHI010000024.1 GCA_947460225.1 Flavobacteriales bacterium | reverse complement strand
GTTTACTGCTCTTTTATACTTTATGTTTTCGTGAAAAACGCATCATAAAGCATTAAAAATAGAGCCGTAAACCAATGAGCCAAAGATAAAAAAATTCTAGCGAACTTTCCAAATTTTGGAGGTGGAATTTTTATTTTTTTTTCGGAACGGTTAAAAACCGTTCCCTACTACATTTTGCCTGTGCATCGCCTGCGAAGCAGAACAAAACGGACTATGTCCACCTGCGCCGAAGGCGCAGATTACGTGCAGGGTTTGCCTGCAAATAAAAAACCGCCCATAAAGAGCGGTTAGTATTAAGAACCTCTTAAAAAAAGAGTGATAAAAAAAGCCTTAAACAGGGGAAGCTACATTGAGCACCATCGGCATCAAGAGCATCGTAATTTGTTCGTTTTCTTGGGATTCGCCTGGCAATACCAAAGCGGCTCTTGCAGGGTGGCTCATTTCCAAAACCACATCTTCTGTGTCTATGTTTTTAACCATTTCTGCCAAATGCTTTGCACCAAAACCAATTTCCATGGGTTCGCCTTGGTATTCGCAAGTGAGTTTCTCAGTGGCTTGGGTGGCGTATTCCAAATCTTCGGCAGACACCGTGATGTGTCCTTGGTCTAATTTTAGACGAATTTGATGGGTTGTTTTGTTTGAAAAAACGGACACACGCAAAATAGAACCAAGCAAAGAACTGCGTTCTATCACGAGTTTATTGGGATTATTTTGTGGAATAACCGATTCGTAATTGGGGTATTTGCCATCTACCAAACGGCAAGACAAACGCACGCCCTCCAAAATAAACAAGGCATTGTTTTGGTTGCATTGCACCTCAACAGGCTCATCTCTACCCACCAAAAGATTTTGATGCAAAAGGAGCATGGGCTTTTTGGGTAAATTGATTTCCAAAGGTTCGTTTACGGGTTGGGATTTCGTGTAATGAAATTTCACCATTTTTTGCGCATCTGTAGCGGCAAAAATAATCGCATCAGCTTGTACTTTGCAGTTTATAGACGTCATCACTGGGCGCATTTCGTCATTTGCCGTGGCAAAAATCGTTTTTTGCAAAGCACGCAACAAAATAGCACTGTCCAAATTAAAGGTAGTTGTGTCTTTATAAACAGGGAAAATAGGGAAATCACTCGCATCTAAGCCCGCAATTTTATAATTTCCATATTGTGAAGAAATCGCAATGCTGTATGCCGCATCTATGGAAAAACTCAAAGGCTGGTCGGGCAAAGATTTTATCGCTTCTATGAGCAATTTTGCAGGCACCGCCACCCTGCCCTCCACCGCATTGGACACAACAACTTGCGTAACCAAGGTGGTTTCTAAATCTGAAGCAGAAATATAGAGCAAATCTCCTTTTATTTCAAAAAGAAAATTATCTAAAATAGGCAAAGCATTATTGCTAGCAATTACCCTAGCTGCCAATTGCAGTTGTTTCAAAAATGGAGCGCAAGAAACTATAAATTTCATGAAAAAAGGTTTAAGTTCTGACTACAAAGATACAGGGTATTTGCCAAACATGCACGAAAAGTTTTCCCCAAGTTATACACATTATTTTATTGCATCTCTGATAGATTTTCAAAAAACGCTATATCTTTTAAGAGCCTATCCACGTGAAAATAACTAAACCAATAAGCCGTATTTTGATACACGCCAACAAGCAAAATGGGCTGGTTTTGTACATTATTTTGCTGAAAATCGTAAAAATCTATTGCGTATTGCGCATGATCTGTTTGGGCTTGCAACAAGACATTTGGCTTGTTTTTCTGCTGAAATGCGTGAAATGCCAACTGCTCGGCTTGGTTTAATGGCTTCTCAAACTGCAGGTAGCTAAAAAATCCCAAATACGCATAAGCATCTTGTGGATACAAAACAACGTCTTTGCCTTGTAAGTTTTGCAGTGTCCAAGTATTGTCTTTTTTTTGCAGAATATACCCCCTTGCGCTATCTTTTGCGTAATGCACCGAAACGCTTTGCAGGGTGTCCTCTTGCAGAAAAAAAACAGTTTTATCCAACCAATCCAATGCCTGCACAGCAATATCTTTGCCAAAGGCTTTTAAGGTGTAGGCGTCTTGGGCGAGGTAAAAAGGGCTGTCTTTATAGGCAAAATAGGTGTATAAATCGTTGTTTTCTTGCCAAGCCAGATAATAATCCATCACCAACTGGTTTTCTGCATAAAAAGCCAAATGCAAACACGCCTCTTTGTTTAGTGAGGTATCCGCTGGGCGCACCAAAGCAATATCGGCAATTACACCTAAAAAATCTTGAAATACCGCTGGATTGACTTTGTCATGGCTAGGCAAATACCAAACATCATCTTGCTTTTGTAAAACCAAATTTTGGCTATCTTTTTGCAAAACGATACGGGTTAATTTGCCAAAATGATTGATTTTATAGGCTGTTTCTTTGTTCCAAGATTGTAGATAAATCAAGAGCCACAAGCACAAAATCATTGCGGAAGAAATCAATACCCAAAGCCATTTTTTCATGCTTATTGCTTTTTAAATTTTGCTAAACCCTCTGCCAAAAAATGGGCGTACAAATCCACATTGGGCACATAACCAACAGGTGCTTGCAAAACGCTTTCCGTGTTTGGATTCCAGGTTACGTAAAACGGCTGGGCATTTGCCCCAAAATGCTCGGCTTGGAAATCGCTCCAACGTGCACCCACCGTCTTTATTTTTTTGCCACTGAATGCAGAAATATATTGCGCATTTTCAGGGAGTTCTGTTTTATCGTCCACATACAAAGAAATCAACACATATTGAGCCAACAGATTCAACACTTTGCTATCACTCCAAACATGTTCCTCCATTTTTCTACAATTTACGCAAGCATAGCCCGTAAAATCTAGTAAAATCGGTTTATTTAACTTTTTGGCTGCCGCCAAACCGCTCGCATAGTCTTTGTAAATAGACAAACCATGCACACCTTTTTCTGCACCCTGCAAAAGCACTTGGGTTTCGGACAATGGATTTTTGCTAAATTGAAAATCACTTTCTGCGTGGGTAATTGGCGGAGCAATGCCCGAAAGCAGTTTTAATGGTGCGCCCCACAAGCCTGGGAGCAGATATAAAGTAAAACCTAAACTCAATAAAGCTACAAAGAAATTACCCAAAGGCAAATGTTTGGGTTTTTCTTCGTGTCCCAAGGGCAAAAAACCCAGTAGATACAAAGTCATCAAGAAGAAAACCGCCACCCAAAGGGCAATAAAAATCTCACGGGTTAAGAATTCCCAGTGATAGGCTAAGTCCACCACGGATAAAAATTTTAAAGCCAAGGCAATTTCTACAAAACCCAAGCAAACTTTTACCGTACCGAGCCAAGAACCCGATTTGGGCAATGCACCCAAAGCACTTGGAAACAGGGCAAAAAAAGTAAAAGGGAACGCCAGTGCGGTGGAAAATCCCAGCATGCCCAAAGCAGGGGCTAAGTAACTGCCCGTAAGCGCAACCTGCACCAGCAAAGTGCCAATGAGTGGACCCGTGCAAGAAAAAGACACCAAAGCCAAAGTAAACGCCATAAAAAATATGCCTATCCAACCGCCTTGGTCTGCTTTTTTATCTGCTTTGGTAAGCCAAGAAGCGGGCAAGCGAATTTCAAAACCACCCAAAAAGGAAATGGCAAAAACAATAAAAATGGCAAAAAATGCAAAATTGACAAAGCCATTGCTCGCTAGTGCATTGAGGGCATCTGCGCCCGCAAATATCGTAAGGGTTAAACCCAAACTGACATAAATGGCAATGATGGATAAACCATAAATCAGGGCTTTAAAAATTGCCGTGCGCTTTTTTTGCTTGCGGGTAAAAAAGGAAACTGTTACAGGAATCATGGGAAACACACAAGGCGTAAGCAAAGCAATCATACCCCCAGCAAAACCCGCCAAAAAAATGCCCCAAAAAGATAGTTCTGCCTCAAAACCTGTGCTTTCCACAGCGTTATTTTGGGCTAATTCAAAAGAAAAATCAACATCTTGCGGGGGCAAACACATGCCATTTGTGCAGGCTTGATAGGTAAATGCACCTTTTAATTGCCCTTGTTTGTCTTTCGCCTCAAAAGGTTGCACAAAAACAACGCTGTCCTCGTAGTAGCGCACTTTTGCTTCAAAAACTTCTTCGTAAACTTTATGCAAAACGCCTATCTCTTGAAGAGCACCCTTGGGCGAAAAAGCTGTATTTTTTTCCCAAACAAGTTCACTGGCAATGGGCGGAAATTCTATTTGCTCCTCGGTGGACTGTAAAGCGTAAATGTGCCAGTCTTTGTCTATCTGCACAGAGGCTTTTAAAATCAACTGCCCATTTTGTTCTAGGGTGTCAATTTTGACTTTTACGGGGTCTTGTATTTGCGCAAAAACATTCATCACAAATGCTAGGTACAACAATATTATTTTTTTCATCTTTATATTTTTTATAATAATTCTTTACCAAATTCTTGTTGGGCTTGCTCCACAAAGTTTTTAATGCGCTGTTCTTCGCTTCTGTGGCAAAGCAAAATGGCATTTTGGGTTTCAATAAATACAACTTCTTTTAAACCTTGCAAAATAATCACTTTTTCAGAGGTGGTGCGCACCAAACTGTTTTGGGTGTCGTATATAAGCACTTGTTTGCCTGCAACGAAATTGCCTTGATTATCCAGAGGCATTTGTTCATATACCGAAGTCCATGTGCCCAAATCCGACCAATCCATATCTGCGCCAAGCACAAAAACATTGTTTGCTTTTTCCAGCACGCCATAGTCCATGGAAATGCTGGGGCATTTGGGGAAATTTGCCCGTATGAAAGCCGTTTCAGCAGCAGTGTCATAATCATTTACACCTGCTTGCAGAATATTTTGCACCTCTGGCAAATGCGTTGCAAAAGCGCGCATACCCACATCTAGTTTATACCAAAGCAAGCCTGCATTCCACAGAAAATTGCCCTTATCTATGTATGCCTCAGCCTCTGCCAAGGGTGGCTTTTCTCTAAATTTGAAAACCGCTTGCGGGCTTTGCATTACGGCTTGTCCAGCTTGGTATTCAATATACCCATAACCTGTTTCTGGCTTGTTGGGTACAATGCCCAAAGTCAATAACACATCATTTTCTTGGCAAAAAGCAAAGGCTTTCTGTGCAACTGCCTGAAATGCGTATTGTTTTTTGATTAAATGGTCGGCAGGCGTTATCAAAACCCGTGCATCAGGACATCTTTTTTGAATTTTGTAATTGGCATAAGCTATACAAGGGGCTGTATTTTTGCGCTCTGGCTCTATGAGGATATTTTGCAAGGGCAAATCTGGCAATTGCGCCAAAACCCAATGCACATAATCGGCATGGGTAAGCACCAAAATTTGTTCTAGGGGCATCAAGGGCAAAAGCCTTTCAAAAGTCATTTGCAAAAGGGTCTTGCCCAAGCCTAAAATATCCAAAAATTGCTTGGGTTTTTTGTGTGTACTCATGGGAAAAAACCGAGAGCCAACGCCCCCAGCCATGATTACGCCATAGTTTTTTTCTACATTCAGCATAGCAAAGAATACCCAAATATACACAATTTATTGAAAAAAATTAGCTACCCCAAAAGAAGTAGCTAAAAAATTTTCTTTTTTTGTGGTTTACGACTTTTTCCACTTAATTGTGCAACCAATGGCTTTGGTCGTGCTGATTTGTACTCTTTCGCCTTTGAGCAAATTGCCAATTGCCATTTCCACGTATTTTTCCTTTACCTGGGCTGGGTTTTGGTCATTGTCATCAATGGCACCCACGTAGCGCAACACAAAATCTTTTTTATCTTTCTGCAAAACAAATACCTGAGGCGTTTTTGTTGCGCCGTATTCCTTAGCAATTTCTTGGGTTTCGTCCACCAAATAAGGAAAAGTAAAGCCTTTTTGCGCAGCACGAATTTGCATATTTTCAAAACTATCGTCGGGATATTTCACCGCATCATTTGAATTGATCGCAATAACGGGATAACCTTGCGTTTTGAACAGTTTATCCAAAGCAATAATTCTATCCTCATACGCCTTGGCAAAAGGGCAATGATTGCAAGTAAATACTACAATAGCACCCTTTTGATTTTCCGTCATCTGCTCCAAAGAAAGCATGTTGCCGTCTATATTTTTTAACTGAAAAGGCTTGGTTTTGTTGCTTACATCATAACCCGATGCAAAAGCAGAAGAAAGCATAAGCCCTACACCCAACAAAAGGGATTTAACATTTTTATTTTTCATATTATTTATTTTAGAAATTTTTGACTCGCTGTTTGTAGTGTTTCTGTATCCAGTTGACTTTCGGTGAAAAACACTTTTTTGCCTTTATAATACATCAAGGTAACTGGAATAGAACCCGACCATGTTTTTTCCACTTGATTGATCCAAGTGGTTGGTTTTTGCGCTTCTTGCCAAAGCACTAAAAACGGTTCAATTGCTTTGTTTTTTGCAAATTGCAAGGTGCGCAAACTGTCTTTTACTGCATCTAAACTAACCAAAAATAAACGCAATTTTTTATCTTGATGATGTTGGTAAAATTCTTTTAAATCTGGCAATTCTTCCACACATGGTTTACACCAAGTCGCCCAAAAATTCACCACATACAAGGTATCGGAATCCGATGACGTGACGTAATTTAGGCGTTTATAATCCCACTTTTCTAAAGATTGCGAAAAAGCAATAGCCCAAGAAAATAATACAAATACGAATGTGCGCATAAACTTTTAAACAAATGTACAAAAATTTTTACTCAAAAAAGCCCTAGCACTTATTTAAATTGTTTGCGAGAAATAATTTTTTGCTTGGCTCTTTGTATGATTTTATGCGCCAAGGTTTCCCAAGGTTCTACCTCGGTAACAAAAAGTTTTTTGAGCGCACGTTCGGGTATGTCCACACGGTAGAGCATTTGCCTAAATGCAGGCGGATCTTGGCGGTGGGTTTGCTGTACAGCCTGCAATATAGGCTGAAACACCTCTTGATACGTGCTCGGGTTTTTAGGCAGTTTAACCGCTGGAAAATCCTTGGCAATTTGTTGCAACACCTCGTCCACCAAGCGATTATTTTCTGCATCAAACAAGTCGTAAGCATAATTTTCTTGGAGCATATTTTGGGCAAATTTTTTCTCGTAAGCTATTTTACAGGCTTCTACTTGCGCTTTTTTCTTAGCGGTAGAAACAACACTTGCCACAAGCTCTTGGTTGATGTAAAGTTCCAAATGAAATTGCAATTGGTGCTTTACCTCCTCTTGTTTGATAAACTTATACTCCAAAGGATAACCATATCTTTGACACATTTGTTGCACCACGGTTTTATAATCCACGGTATGGTGTAAAATATGAGACAAATCTAAGTGTTTCTTTAGTAAATTTTTGATGATTATCGCTTTTGCACGCTCAAAGCCTTGGTCTAAATACAATGCGCCTAACAATGCCTCCAAAGCGTTACCATACATATAGCTCGCCCTGTGAACTTCCCGAATATTATGTTGCAAGACCTCTGGCAAATGTATAGCCTTGGAAAGCGTTTCTAAGCACTCTCTGGAAACCAACTGGGAACGCATTCTGGATAACTCCCCCTCGGATTTATTAGGAAATTCCTTAAACACATACGTGGTAATGGCTGTATTAAAAATAGAATCTCCCAAAAACTCCAAACGCTCGTAATACGGCACCAAACTCGGTGCGTTGTTGTTGATAGACGGGTGCGTCAAGGCTTGTTTAAAAACTGCCAAATTGGCGGGATACACCCCCAATTTTTTGCGCAAAAATACAAAAATTTTCCTGTCTTTTTTTGAGAATAAATGCTTAAACAGCAACCAAGAAAAACCAATTGCTCTTTGCATGGCTATATTTTTTTAAACACGACAGATGCGTTATGCCCGCCAAAACCAAAAGTATTGCTAATGGCAATATCCACTTTGCGATGCTGTGCTTTATTTAGGGTTAAATTGAGCCTTGCATCTATTTCCTCATCAGGGGTCTGGTGGTTTATGGTTGGTGGCACGATGCCGTGCATCATGCTTAATATTGTCGCTATAGATTCCACTGCACCAGCCGCACCCAAAAGGTGTCCCGTCATGGATTTTGTGGAACTGATATTGAGTTTATAAGCATGCTCCCCAAAAACTTGCGTAATGGCTTTTAATTCCGCCACATCGCCCAAAGGCGTGGACGTGCCATGTACGTTGATATAATCTATTTGCGTAGGCGCTAGTTCGGCATCTTGCAAGGCGTTGCGCAACACATGCAAAGCCCCCAAACCCTCAGGGTGTGGTGCAGTCAAATGATATGCGTCTGCGGTCATTCCACCGCCCACTATTTCGCAGTATATCTTTGCGCCTCTTGCCTTGGCGTGCTCGTATTCTTCCAAAATCAATGCGCCAGCACCCTCACCCATCACAAAACCATCTCGGTCTTTGTCAAAGGGTCTTGATGCGGTTGCAGGGTCTTCATTTCGGGTAGAAAGTGCACGTGCGGCGTTAAAGCCACCAATAGATACCTCCACAATCGGCGATTCTGAACCGCCTGAAACAATCACATCTGCCTTGCCCATACGTATGTGGGTAAAGGCGTCTATCAAAGCATGCGTAGAAGATGCACAAGCTGACACCGTGGTGTAGTTTGGTCCTCTAAAACCATATTGCATGGAAATCATTCCTGCCGCAATATCGGCAATCATTTTTGGAATAAAAAACGGATTAAACCTAGGGTTAAAGCCGTCCTGTACATATTGCACGGTTTCTTCTTGGAAAGTACCTAAGCCACCAATGCCTGAACCCCAAATCACACCAATTCTATCTGGACTAATGCCAGCAGAAAGAATGCCAGAATCCTCCACTGCCTCAGCAGATGCCACAAGAGCGTACTGGGTGTAAGGGTCCATTTTGCGGGCTTCTTTTTTATCTATAAAATTTAAGGGGTCAAAACCTTTTAGCTCGCAAGCAAAACGTGTTTTAAATTTTTCTGGATTAAACTTGGTAATCGGGGCAGCACCGCTGGTGCCACTCACCAAACCTTGCCAATAACTCGCAACGTCATTTCCTATGGGTGTAAGCGCACCCAAACCCGTAACAACGACTCTTTTTAACGCAATTGTTTTTGCCATAAGTAAAATTAAAAGTGAATACCCCAAAAGAGGGGGCTAGCATTTTTATTTGCTAGCCGCTTTTTCTTGAATAAACCTAACTGCGTCACCTACTGTAACGATTTTCTCTGCTTGGTCATCAGGAATAGCCACGTTAAACTGTTTTTCAAGTTCCATCACGAGCTCAACTGTATCCAGCGAATCTGCGCCCAAATCGTTTGTAAAGCTAGCTTCTAGGGTTACTTCTGCAGCGTCCACGCCGAGTTTATCCACAATAATAGACTTTACTTTTTCCTCAATGTTTGTCATAACAAGTTATATTGGTTTCTATGAACTGGCAAATTAAAGCATTTTTAGCCAAATATTCGCTATGTTTTTGCATTTATTTTTTTCAAAAAAATCAAAATATGAGATTTTTCAATGATTTGCTAACGCCAAAATTTATAAGTTACCCCTGCATACACTTGAATACCTTGCACGGTATAACCCGCATAACGCTCGTAAAGCTGGTGCGCTAAGTTATTGACGTTGCCCCAAAGGGTAAATCGCTTGGTAAAAAAGTACTCCACGCCGATGTTTGCATCAACATAAGGCATAAGCTCTTCTATGGGGAAAATAATTTTGCCAGACAAGTCTTTTTCTGCCACACGTGCATAACGAAAACCTTGTGCATACACCCCAAAGTTAATTGCCCATTTTTCTTTGACTTTAAACCAACTGTTTAAGCGTATTTCAAAGTCTGGTTTGTACCAAACTTGGTCTAACTTATTTTTGTCAAAAAAGTAGAAATTATAGCCCCCAAGCAAAGAAACTTTAATATTTTCCGCCTTGCTAAAAGAAATTTCTCCACTCAAAAACAAACGCTGGTAATCTGCATATAGCGCATAATATTTATAACCCAATGATGCCAAAGTATCAGGCACAAAAAAGGCTTCTTTTTGGGTGTAGCGGTAGTTCGCCGCTAAGTTGTACGTGAGATACTTAGAAATACTGCCTCTAAAACCCAAATACGCATGCGTTGGGGTGTACGTATTATCTATTTTTTGCACCTCTGAAATGTATGGATTTTTGCGGGTCAATTCAAAAAAAGATTGACGCTCCACCTGCCCAGAAACCCCCAAATAAGGAATAAATCTGCCTTTTGCCGTAATAATTCTAAATTCAATGTCGGGGAAGATATAAAATTTGCCCATTGCCATGTCCGTGGATAGGTTCAAACCCAATTTCATTTCCAAAAATCTCGCTTGGTAGTAAATCACAGGGTGTGCAAAAAGCAAACTGCTGTTTTGGTCTTGGTATTTTCTATTGATCCAATCTTTCTCACGCATTTTTTGGTTTGGCGCAACCAATTGCCCGTTGTAATCCAGCCCAAAGCGAATGTCAAAAAGCCATTCTGATAAAAAGAATTTTACAAAAGCATCTGCTTTGGCATAATGTTCTTGCACCGCAAAACGTTCATCAAAATAATGGTAGCGAAAATTTACACCCCAATTGAGTTCTGTGGTGTCTTTTTGCGTGGCAAACTGCAAAGATGCGCCCGCTTTTTGGTGGTGTTGCCTGATGCTATCTCTGCTGGCTATCAATGGCTCCCCATTCGCATCTTGATAGATACGGTTATCAAAACCATAAAAATTCAAATCATTGCGCAAATAATCTATATGGCTAGACAAAACCCAGTCATGGCTCACGTGTTTAAGCCAGACACGGCTGTAATTGTCCATAAAATACCTGCTCATGGTGTTGTCGGCAATGCCACGGTGGTTATTCCACGGGTACCAAAACGAAGACAAATGGTTGTGCATCACGCCATATTGCCAGCGTTTTTTGCGCAAACTGTTGTAGTACAAATCTACCCAAGGCGAAGCATTTAATACACCAATACCTGTTTTAATATAAGCACGGTGCAAGGTGTCCAAAACTGTACTCACCCCCAATTTTAAAGGCTTTAAGCTGTCTGAAATTGGGTTGGTTTTAGGCAATAGAATAGGCTCTACGCTATACGGATTGCTACCGACAGACATAACCGTATCCTTGCGTTCTGGATTGGCTTGGATTTTATTGAACTTTTTTAAAGCACGGTCTGCATTTATGTTGATATTGAGTACCTTGTCTTGCTTGTCTTCTTGGGCAAACAAAACAAAAAAACCTAAAAAACAGTTGAGCAATAAGTATTTTTTCATATTTGGTTTTCTTTTATCGGTTTAGTTGTATAATTTACGCAATTTTTCCGCCTCTTCCGGATTAAAATTTAACTCCATTTCTTCAACAGGACTTTCCTCTTTTTCTTTGCGTATATTTTTGGGTTCAGTTATTTTCTGATAGCGTTTTTTGGCACTGGCAATCACATCGTCTTGCGCATTTTCCGCTTTATAGCCCTGCAAAATACTTTCCAAAGTGAGTTTTGCCTGCAAAGTGTCGCTTTTGGCGAGCAAAATATCGCTCATCAATAGAAAACCTTTGGCATTCCAGTATTTATAAGCTGGTTTGCGCTTTAAAAGGGCATCTACTTTTTCTTCGGCTTTGTCTATTTGCTTTTGACTCAAATAAATTTCCGCTTGCAAGTATTGCGCTTCTGCTCCCGAACGATTTTTAAACGCCGTGAGTTGGAACAAAGGTTCTAGAGCGTCTTGGGTTTTATTTTGCGCCAGTTTGGACTTTGCCAAAACCAAGAGCACATCTTCGGTACTGGAACCGTTTTGTTCAATCATTGCCAAAACTTGGCTGGCGTATTGCTCGGCTTCTTTGTAATTTTTATCCGCAAATTCTTTTTCCATAAACTGGCGGAGCAAAAATTCTTTGCGCACGGGGTCTTGGCTAAATGTCAATTCCTGCTTTAAATAAGGCACGGCTTTGTTCCAATTTTTTTGTTTTAAATACACATCGCCCAGCAAAGTATTGGCATACGCATAATATTCGCCTTTTTCCTCACGCAAAACGCCTTCTAGCTTTTGCAAGGCTTTGGCAGTATCTTGGGTTTTCAATAAAGCATCTGCCGACAAAAACAAAGCCGCCGATTTTTGGCTCGGATTTGGGTAATCACGCAGGTATTTGTCAAACATGTCAATGGATTTGCTGTAATTTTTGGCAATGTACTGCTTTTGCGCCGCTTGATATGCCAAGGTGTCTATTTGTGCACCTCTATATTTCAAGCCACGCCTATCCATCCACGTTTTGAGCTCGCTGGTTTTGCCCATATCCACGTAAATTTCTTCCAAAACCGTCAAGCAAGCATCTCTTTCTTTGCCCAAATTGTAGTTTTCAATGATTTTTTTAATTTCTTCCGCTGCCAAACTCGCTTTTCCGTCTTTGTAGTAAATCAAAGCCAGTTCCAGTTTAGCTTTTACAATTTTTGTGTGATAAGGGTATTCCGCTATCAATTGTTTGTAGTATTGCTGGGCTATATCTTTTTTATTCAAAGCCCTTGATACTTCTGCAAGTTGAAACAAAACCTCTGGTTTTTGCTCTGTTCTAGGAAATTCTCTCAAAATGCCCAATAAAATTTGCTCTTTTTGTTCATCTTGGTTGCGCTCGCCCAGCAAAATCGCTTTTTGGAGCAAAGCGTAATCTCTATCTTTTTTGCCCTGCAAAGCGTTTTCATAAGCCTGCAAAGCACGTTCTACATCGCTTTGCGCATAATAACAGTCGCCCAAACGCAAATACGCATCAGATAAAATCAAAGGATTTGCCCCCGCTTTGAGGTCTTTGACAAAGCGCACAAAAGCCTCCATCGCTTCTCTGTATTTGGCTTGGTTGTAATACACATAGCCCAAATCGTAATTGGCTTGGTTGAATTTATCGGTGCCAAACGCCGAAGGACTTTGTTTAAATTGTTCATAAAAATACGCCGAAGAATCTAGCCTTTGGGTTTGGTAATACGCCGAAGCCACCCAATAAGCAGACAAAGCCGTTGTTTTTTTATCCACAGGATTTTTTATAGCCGATTTAAACTGGCTAATCGCCCCACGAAAATCTTGCTTTTGATACAATTCCGTGCCGTAGTTGTAGCACACCAATTGCAAAGCGGATAGCAATTTCGGATTTTTATTGGGGATTTGCTCCAAAGCAAATTTTGCCTGCGCCAAATTGCCCGAATTGCTGTAAAAATAAGCCAGCAAAGTATAGGCTTCCTGCACATTGCTAGAATTTGGATATTTTTGAATGAACTGTTGCAAGGTGTTTTCCAAATCATCAACATAACCCAATTGCGGGTTTTGGGAAATAATCTTTGCCCTATTGAGCAGTGCGTTTTCAGCATATTTATTTTGCAAAGGAATTTGATACACTTGATAAAAAGACTCCGCAGCAGCGTGGTATTTCTTTTGTTTCAAATAGCAATCGCCCATGTAATAATACGCCAGTTGCCCCAAACTGTCCTTTTCTTCGGTGGTTTTGGCAAGCAATTTCAAAGACTTGTCATAATTCTGCAATTGATATTGCACAAAGCCCCATTGGTAGTATTCTGTTCTGGATAATTTACTTTGATTGGCTTCATATTCAAAAAAATGGGCGTCCGCTTTTTTGTAATCCTTGCTTTGCAAAGCCGCATCTGCTAAAATTACATAAACCTTGGGATTTCTGGTTTGCTTTAAACTGCTTTTATTTTTTTCCGCATAATCCAACAATTCCTTGTATTTTTTTTGCTGGGCATAAATCTGCAAAATATGGTAAGGAATAATTTTTTCAAAATCTTTGTCTTCCTGCAATTTTTGGAACATCTCCAAAGCATTTTGGTAGCGTTTGTCTTGATAAAGCAAATGCGCATAGTAATACGTGGCATAGTTTTTGTAATCGCTATCCTCACTGCTTTGTACCACTTGGTAAAAATTATTTTCCGCAGATTTTTTGTCGCCCTCTTGCAATTGGGCATAAGCCAAATTAAAATAGTACTCGTCTTTTTTGAGTGGAGCTAGTTTTTTAGGCTCTATTTTCTTGTAAAAGACCAGCATTTGCGCATAGTCTTTTCTTCTAAAATAATTATTGCCGAGCTCAAAATAAATCGTATGGATTTCCGGGTGTTCGGGATAAACCTTGATAAAATCCAAAAACAAAGGCTCTGCATCTTGGTTAAACAAAGCTTGTGCACACAAAGCGTTGTAATACGAAGCATTTGCTCGGATTTCTTGGTGATAATCGGCAGTTTGCTCTATCACGGCTTTGAATTTTTGCTGGGCAGCAGCATAGAGTTGCTTTTGAAACAAATCGTAGCCCTCTTGGTAGGTTTTATCCCCCACAAAGAAAAAGTCCGATTTCTGCGCAAAAACTTCTGAAAACAGCAAGATTAACACAAAAACGGGGTACAAAATAAAAGTTCTCATCATTTGCTTAGGCATTTCATGCACAAAGATAATAGTTTTTAGCAAATATAACGGACATTATCCGATTTAATCTAAACCTACGGTGTAGGCGTTGTAATTGATGGAGTGTTTAGCCCGCACGTAGTGCGGATTAAAACGGACAATGTCCGCAGATTAAATTGGACAATGTTCGCAGGCTAGACAAATTCAATAAAACGCATTTTTCATTAAATTTTCATCAAAAAACATTTTGATTTACCGATTAAATTTCGTTATCTTTGGCTCATTGCTTTACGGCTCTATTTTTAATGCTTTATGATGCGTTTTTCACGAAAACATAAAGTAGAAAAGAGCAGTAAATGAAATATAAAAATACGTTAATTTTTAAACACAATAGATTATGACACCAGCAAGAGCATCACCCAAGAATTAAAGTGTAGGAACTGGCAAGCCTATACTTATGTTTGACG
>CANHHI010000023.1 GCA_947460225.1 Flavobacteriales bacterium | reverse complement strand
TTAAAATATAACCCAACCTGACGGACGACCCCGCTGCAAGGCGTTTGTTGTCCGCGGCGTGTTTTACACGCTGAATGATGCGTACGTTTGGTAACTTTACAAATCGTCAGGTTGGGTTTTTTGTGTTTTTCATTCATTCGTTGAAGATAGTCTTAAATTTTTTCCAACACAAAAACCTGATAATTTGCCTAGGTTGCTTGCAACATAGATGAATGGCGGTGCAATCTGTTTTAAAGATACCGCAGATGCGCACCAGCTGGCGAGGCGTTAGGAATTTATTTTTATTTTTACTTTTACTGTCGTTTTGGGTGTGTACGTGAAACCCTAAATCCACGAAGAAACCCAGCCACAAGGCTGGGTTTCGGTTTTCGGACATTGTCCGTTTTAATCTGCACCTGCGGTGCAGGCGATGTAATTGCTAGACTATCTTGCCTGCCGAAGGCAGACTAAAACGCACCGCAGGTGCGGATTAAAACGGACGATGTCCGCATCTCTGATGCCCTTTTTCAAAGGGAGAATTTGCAAACCTATTTTAGGACGAGACGTTTTCGTAAAAGGCTTTTTGACTTTTAGCAATTATGGCTAAAAACTGCTATATTTGCACAAAAAAGCATGGCTAGTCTTGATATTAGATCCCTTTCTTTTGCAGACCTGCAAGCAGAAATACAAAAATTAGGCGAAAAACCTTTTCGGGCAAAACAGATTTATCAGTGGATTTGGCAAAAATCGGCGGTTTCTTTTGCCCAGATGACGGATTTGAGTTTGGGCTTGCGGGAACTTTTGGAGCAAAAATTCTGTTTTCAACCCTTGGTTTTGGATAAAGCGCAGTCCAGCGAAGACGGCACAGTGAAGTATGCTTTTCGTTTGCACGACAAACACGTGGTGGAAGGCGTGTTGATTCCCACCAAAAACCGCATGACCGCTTGTATTTCTTGTCAGGTGGGTTGCAGTTTGACTTGCAAATTTTGCGCAACAGGCAAATTGGGCAGGGCACGCAATTTAACAGCAGCCGAAATCTACGACCAAGTGGCATACATACGTCAGGACGCTATGGCACGCTACAACATACCTTTGAGCAATATCGTGTATATGGGCATGGGCGAGCCTTTGCTCAACTACAAACCCGTATTGGAGTCCATCAATCACATTACCCAAGATTTGGTGATGTCTGCCAGTCGCATTACGGTTTCTACGGCGGGTATTGCCAAAATGATACGCCAATTGGCAGACGATGGGGTGCGTTTTAACTTGGCTTTGTCTTTGCACGCCGCCACAGACGACAAGCGTGAAAAAATCATGCCCATCAACGAACACAACAATTTAAAGGCTTTGTTAGAGGCTTTGCAATATTTTTACCATTATACCCAAAATCCAATCACCTTAGAATATATTATTTTTAAAGATTTTAACGATTCGCTCGGCGATGCAGAAGCCCTTTGGAAATTTGCCAAACAAGTGCCTTGCAAAATCAACATTATAGAATACAATTCCATTGGCGACGGGGCTTTTGCCCAAGCTGAAATAGAAAAAGTAGATGCTTTTCAAAGGCATTTGGAAGATAAAGGTTTGGTGGTGAATGTGCGCAGAAGCCGTGGCAAAGATATAGATGCTGCCTGCGGTCAGCTTGCCAATAAACTCAAAGATAGATAATGTATGAAGGCGTTCTTAGGCATTTTTGCTTGCTTAGTTTCTTTGGCTTGGTCTCTGCCTACTTGGCGGGCGGGGGCGTATTATCCACAGCTCAAAGCCCCCGAAAAAATACTGGGCGAGGACAGCACATATCTATATTATTTCAAATCGGACACCAATAAAGACGGCACGCTCAAACAAGCACAAATTTGGAAGCTAGACAAAGACAGCTTGTCTTTGCAGGTTTTGCCTTTGTCTGTGCGTTTGTCGGAAAAGAAAAAATTTACATTTAGCCATATTTTTTGGAACAAAGAGAGCGTATATCTGTTTTTGCAGGAAAACAAAGACCAGCAAATTTCCCTTTGGGCGCAACGCTACGACCACGAGGCTAAACAAATAGGCGATTTTACCTTATTGCACCAATTGGAACTTTCTCCAAACACAAAAGATTTTAGCTACCGTTGGAACAATTTTACCTTTGCCTATCAAGATTTTCAAAAGGACAGCACGATTTTTTATGCTTATACTTTGCAAGAAAATTTACAAGCCTTCGACCACAAACGCTTGGTGCTGAAATCAGCAGTCAATAGCTATGTGCGCAGTGTGCAAAGCTGGCAAATAGACAGCACGCAAAACTTTTGGGCATTGAGCGTGGAGTTTGCGCCGTTTTCACCCCTGAGCGAACCTGGGCAAAATCCCATTTTGCATCAACTCGTAGATACCGTGCGCACATACCAACTGGATTTGGGCAAAAACTATATGCTTTCCGCCCGACTTTTCCCTAAAAATGAAGGTGTGGATTTGCTGGGGTTTTATAGCCAAGACCGCACTTTTTCTTATACAGGCACTTTCTTTTTGCAGTGTTTATACGGAAAAATCACCCAAGCCAATTTTACGCCTTTGCCCGTGAAACTTTTTATAGAAGAAAACCCCTTTGTGGTGGTGCCCAAAGGACTTAGTCGCTACCAAGCGGGGGCGGTTGTACAAAAAAAACAAGGTGGTTATTATATGCTCGCCGAGCAAAAATACGCCGAGCGTGTGAGTCGCTTTAATGCGTTTGACCAGTTTTATTATTATGAAACCTATTACCACGCTATGAATGCCTTGGTTACAGAAATTTCTGAGCAGGGCGTGCTTGCAAAGGCTTATCTACTGCCCAAAAAACAGATTTCCACCGATGATGCCACACATTTGGGCTTTGCTTTTTATCCAAGCCAAGAAGAAAATTTTTTGTATGTAGATCATATCAAAAACAAATCCATCAGTCAAGCCAAGAAACGTCCCATGACGAGCCTCGACCAAGCACAGCTTGTTTGGGTAAAACGCTCGGAGCAGGGGTATTTTTACAGTTATCCCGTGTTTGCTTTGCTTTCTGCAAAATTATACCCACTCGTTGAATTGGCGCACGCTACACAAAAATCATGGATACTTCCAGCCGTTCATAGGGGCGGTTTACATTTTATTCGCATAGAAAATCCTTAGCATGAAAAATATACAGCAATATTTGCGCACGGAAATGAAGCAGTTTGAGGCTTTTTTTACGCAACATTTACACACAAAAGTGTCTTTGCTCAATTGGGTTTTGCGCTATGTTTTACACGCCAAAGGCAAACAAATGCGCCCCATGTTCGTGCTTTTGGGAGCAAAAACACACAGAGAAAATCTTTCGGAATCGGTATATATTGCCGCTACTTTGGTGGAATACATTCACACGGCTACTTTGGTACACGATGACGTGGTTGATCAAGCAGATTTAAGGCGTGGCATTTTTTCGGTGCGGGCAATATGGCAAAATAAAATTGCGGTACTCGTGGGGGATTTTTTGCTGTCCAAGGCTTTAATTTTGGCAGTGGAAAAAAAAGAATTTGATTTGTTGCAATACGTTGCCCAAGCGGTGAAAGAAATGAGTGAGGGAGAGCTTTTACAATTAGAAAAATCCCGCACAAGCACACTTTCAGAAGCCGATTATTTAGAAATTATCCGCAAAAAAACGGCGGTGCTTATTGCCACGTGTTTGGCGATGGGTGCTTGTTCGGCAGGAGCGGAGGCTAGCATTTGCCAAGAGTATTATTATATCGGGCAGGAGGTTGGCATGGCTTTTCAAATTCAAGATGATATTTTGGATTATCAAGGTGGCGCAGGCAAAGCCCAAGGCAATGACGTACAAGAACGCAAAATAACCCTGCCTTTCCTTTGCGCTGTGCAAGATTTACCGAGTTCCCAGCAAAAAACATGGCTACAACGCTTGAAAAAGAAAGGCAAAAGCAGCAAAGAAGTGAAAGAAATTTTAGATTTTGTTTTAACCGAAGGCACCACGCGTGCCGCCCATTTGCGTGATGCCTATTTGCAAAGAGCCACGCAAGCCTGTGCAAAAATTCCCGAAAGCCCCAGCAAAGCCATGCTCTTGCAATTGATGGATTTTGTCGCACTACGCAAAAATTAACGTATCTTTGCGCAAAAATAATTATGCCCAAAGGCTTTCAAGTGTGTTCTTTCAGTCATGCTCAGCTTAGCTTAGACGAATTGAGTTTTTTGCAGACGGTCTTACAGAAAACCGAGCAGAAAACAGCCATAAAGCACCTCAATGCCAGCGAATATCTGCATATCATTACTTGCAATCGCATGGAATTTTGGTGGGTTGGGGATTCTGCGCATCATGGTTTTTTGTCGTATTTGCAAAATTTAGGCACTACCCACGAGGAAAAAATCAAAATGCAGATTTTATGCCAAAAAGCAGATTTTTTCCAACATAAAGAAGCCTTGCAACATGTTTTTGAACTTTGTGCGTCCTTGAAAAGCATGGTGCTCGGCGAGCGTGAAATTCTTACACAAGTCAAACAAGCCTACCAAGAAGCAAAGAAAGGCGATGTTTTGCGCATACTGGTGCAAAGTGCCTTGCAGTGCGCTAAAAAAATATTTATAGAAACCAAAATCGCCGAAGGCGAGGTGTCGGTGGTGTCGCTGGCGTATAAATTGTTTAGCCAAAAAGTGGCTTTTCGTGCAGAAGACCGCATTGCCGTTGTGGGCGCAGGAACCACCAACAAAAGCCTGTGCAAATTTTTAAAAGATGCTGGGTACAACCATTTTACAATTTACAACCGAAGCCTTGAAAACGCAGAAAAAATGGCAGAAGAAATCCAAGCCAATGCTTTTTTTGAACTAGATGCCCTTCATCAACACATAGCCTATGCGGATATTTTGATTACCTGCATGGCGGATAAACCTGATTTTATCAATATTCCAAATCATATCAAAGCATTTGTTGATTTAGCCATACCCTGCAATATCGTTGTGGATAAAAAATATTCAGGCATTGGCATTCAGGTGAAAGATGTGCAGGCACGTGCTGTGGAAAATTTATCCCATAGAGCCGAGCAAATTCCACAGGCTTTGCAAATGATTGAATATGCTTTGCAGACTTGTTTATTAAATTTACATAAAAGAAAATCTATACAGCAACTGGCACACTTGCCAAAAGCGTTGGAAAATATCAAACAGAGGGCTTTTGAAGTCTTTGACAAAGACATTGCCCAATTAAGCCATGCAGAGCAAGGGCTTTTGCAAAAATTTGCCAATTATTTGGAAGAAAAATACATTGCCTTGCCCATGAAAACCCTGCAAGATATAGCTGAAGCAGAATGGCTTAGCTATAATAACCCTTGTCAAATACATATTGATACACCAAGAGAGGCAGATAAAACATAACCTCTTTTTTTTGCTTAATGGTCTGACGAATAAACGATGAAGACAGACTGAAAACTGGTGCCTCTGCAAAAAACTGAAATTGTTTTGAAGCGTCTGCCCAATGTGTTTCTATAATGTTACTCGCCGTTTGAGCACACGCCAAGCGTGGATAAACATATACGGGCGTGGTTTCCACCAAATGTGTGGCATTTTTCCATTTGTGCAGACTTTGCAGATTGTCTTCGCCGATGAGCAAAACAAAATCATGCTTGTATTTTTCACGCAAATACGTTAAGGTGTCTATGGTATAAGAGGGTTTTGGCAAATAAAGCTCAATATCACAAGGGCGAATGCTTGGGCTATCCCGCAGAGCCAAATGCAACATCTCCAAACGGGCATGGCTATCCAGTAAACTTTCTTTTTGTTTGTGCGGATTTTGTGGGCTGAGTACAAACCAAATCTCATCTAAGTCGCTTTGGTTGAGCAAGTATTGTGCCAATGCCAAATGTCCAATATGCACAGGGTTAAAACTGCCAAAAAAAAGACCTACACGCATATTATTTTTTTTCTAAAAATGCTCGAATATGTTTTTCTGCGGCTGCAAATGCTTCTTCTTTGACGTGGTTATAGATAATCACATCAAAAGCCTCTTGAAATGTAAACTCATGTTTGGCTTTTTCCAAACGGGCTTTCAAATTTTCCTCGCTTTCTGTGCCACGCTCCCTAAGGCGTTTTTCTATTTCAGATAAATCATTGACTTTGATAAAACATGACAGCGCATTGTCCCCCAATTTTTCTTTAATGCGCAAACCCCCAGCCACATCAACATCAAATATAACAACTTTGCCAGCCTGCCATATTCTTTGCAGTTCGCTGTTTAAGGTGCCATAGTAATGATTGGCATAGACCTCTTCCCACTCAAAAAAAGCGTCTTGTGCAATTTTCTCTTTAAACCCTGGAATGCCTAAAAAATAATAATTTACCCCCTCTATTTCCCCGGGTCGCATATCTCGGCTACATGCCGATACGGAAAAACAAAGTTCAGGAAAAACTTTGAGCAGATGATTTATAATGGTGGACTTCCCAGAACCAGAAGGTGCTGAGAAAACAATACTTTTGCCGACTGTTTGCATAAAAATATAAAATAAACCGAGTATGCGGTTGGGTTTAGCTTGTAGAAATCCCTCCCCGTTTAGGGGAGGGATAATTGTTTATGTTTTATAGACTCTCCGGAGCCAAACGCACCACCAAACCTGCTAAATCTGATGCAATGGGAATTTGACAGCCCAATCGGCTATTGGGTTTTACTGCCAATGCCAAGTCCAGCATATCTAATTCGGCATCATTTGCCGAAGGCAAGTCATGGCTAGATTCTACATATACATGGCAAGACGCACACAAAGCCATTCCCCCACAAATGCCTTCCACAGGCAATTCATAAGAACGGCAAAGTTCCATCAAATTCATGTTCATGTCGGTGGGCGCATCTAAACTATGCTCCGCACCCTGTCTATCTATAACTATGATGGCTACGTTACTCATTTTTATTGCGCTCTATACCAGGTAACCCAAGCTGAATAACCCAAACTGCTCACCTGTTCTTGTTGGCGCAGGGCTTCTTTTTTGGTCGGATAGCTTCCAAAAGCTACGGTGTATCGCTCTGGATATTTATTGATAATCAACGCATCAAAACCTTTTGAAATCAATTTTGCGTGCAATCTCGTGGCATTATCTTGTATGCGGAAAACACCAGCTATGACGTAATAATCGCCATTTGATTTTGCAGGTGTCGCAAAATAATCTTCCTTAGTGTCTTCTTTTTTCTTGTTTTGATAATTGCTTTCAACAGGTTCCTCAGACAAGAAATCGTATTCTTCATCCGTTTGCCCTTCTGCGGGCGTTTGCTCTTGCAAACTATCAATGCCGACATTGGTTACTGTTTGAACCGCTGTTTGGGGCTTCATTTTAAACCACCAAAAAGCAAAGCCACCACCAGCAAGCAGCACCGCCAAAATCAAAAACACAAAAATGGGTGAACCTGATTCTTCTGACTCTTGTCTCCTTGAATTCCCTTTTCTCATAATATCGTTTTTATGGTTATATGTCTCCTCTTTCATTTGTTGTGAAACGGCACTATCTTTTTTAGATAAAGTCAGCACCTCCAAACCAAAAGACTCTTCATCATAATTTTGGTTGGCTTGTCTAAAAAATAAAATGCTTTGCTCCCGTTTTGACAACGAGCCTATGCCTTGCCAAACCACCTGCTCACCCTCTGAAAGATAATCTTGGAGTATTTTTACGGTTTTTTCAATTTCTTCTACAGCTTTTTCATAAGCCATTTGCCCAATATTTGCCCAATAATGCGCCAATAAGCCATCGTCATGCGCTAAATGTTTGTTAAACACCACTTGACGCACCGCAGGATATATTTGCGCTTCGTCATTGTCGTAAAAGCTAAACTTTCTGTTGCATACAAACGCACCAAAACCCGGAACTATCACACAGTCGTGTTGCCGTAAAAGTTTGTCTATGTATGAACCGAGTGTTGCTAGCATGTTGCCTATTAGGAGCAAAGTTATAAATTATTTTTGAGATTGCGCACGCAAATAAGCAATTATTTTATCTACATCTTCTGGTGTATCCACGCCAATGGTCTTGTTTGGTGTAATGGCAAGGTGTATGGCATAACCATTTTCTAGCCAACGCAACTGTTCCAAGGATTCTGCTTGTTCCAAGCTAGATTTTTCTAAACTTACCAATTCCCGCAAAGTCTGCACGGCAAAACCATATATACCAACGTGCCCATAAAAAACATGCGCTTCTGCCCAGTTTTCCTCAGCTACACCTCGCATAAAAGGAATAGGCGAACGGCTAAAATAAAGGGCTTTTTGGTGTTTATCCAACACCACTTTCACTTGGTTTGGATTGCGCACATCTGCATGGTCTTTGAGCGGATATGCCAAACTGACTATTTTTTGACCAGCTTGTAAGGCTTGGGCTACTTTTTGTATTTTTTCTATTTCTATCAGCGGTTCATCGCCTTGCACATTGATTAAAAAATCAAAAGGCTCCGACAATTTTTCAAAGGCTTCATAACATCGGTCTGTTCCGCTGACATGCGAGGGCTTGGTTAGCACAACATCTGCCCCGAATTTTTCGGCTTCTGCCATAATACTTGGGTGGTCTGTGGCTATGATCCATTTGTCCACACAATGCGCAAGACTTGCTTGCTCAAAAGTGCGTTGTATCAAAGTTTTTCCGTCAATTTTGCAAAGCATTTTTTCAGGAAACCTTGTGGACGCATAGCGTGCAGGAATAACACCAAGTATTTTGCCCATTTATTTAGCTATTTTCTTTTTATAAGTTTGAAAAACGCCATTTTGTTGCATAATATATTGGTACAAAGGCAATAATCCATGAAAGACTTCCGAAGATGTGCCAAACACCTCTGGCAAATCTTCCCAGTGTTGCAACATGTATTTTCGGTATGCCGTTAAATTTTTATTGTATGCTGCACTAGACATTTTGTCCAATTTGGTAAAAACCATCACAAAGGGTATATGCGCTGCACCCAACCAATTCATCATTTCTATATCGCTCTTTTGTGGCTCTAAACGAGAATCCAAAAGCACAAAAACACACACCAAGTTTTCTCTTTTTTGCAAATAGGTGGCAGTAAAACTCTGCCATTGCAATACCTTTGTGCGCTGTTGTTTGGCATAGCCATAACCAGGTAAATCCACCAAATACCAAGCATCATCTATAATAAAATGGTTAATGGTTTGGGTTTTTCCAGGTGTAGAAGAAGTTTTAGCAAGACTTTTGTGGTCTGTGAGCGCATTGATGAGCGAAGATTTTCCAACATTAGACCTGCCAATAAAAGCATATTCTGGCAAATTGGGCTCGGGACATTGTGCCAAGTCTGTGAAACTGCCAACGAATGTTGCTTTTTTTATGGGGGTACGCATCATATTCCTTTTTGTATGAGCCAATTATCCAAAATGCCTTGAAACTCCTCTGGCTTTTCCATCATAGGCGCATGCCCACAACGGTCTATCCAAAACAATTCAGAATTTGGTATGAGCTTATTAAATTCTTGGGCTACATCTGGAGGGGTTATGTTGTCTTGTTTCCCCCAAATCAAACAGGTGTTCATGTTAATTTTAGGCAAATCTGTTGCCAAATTGTGGCGGATAGCAGATTTTGCCAGCGACAAAATGCGTATGAGTTTGCTTTTGTCGTTGATTACATCGTAGCAGTCTTCTACGAGTTCATCGGTAACCAAGTGCGCATCGTAAAAAGTAGTTGCAATGCGCTGACGCAAAAACTCCCTATCCCCTCTTCTTAGCACACTCCCGCCAAATGCACGCTCGTATAAGCCAGAACTACCTGTCAAAACCAAGCTATCTACTTTTTCAGGATAATGGAGTGCGTAATCCAAAGATACGTGTCCGCCTAAGCTGTTGCCAAGCAAAATAACCTTGTCAAATTTTTGACTTTCAATAAAATCCCGCAAAAAATTTGACAAAGCCTTAATATTGGCATTGAGCGTGGGCAGGGTATATAATGGCAACTTAGGCACTATCACACGATATTTCTTCGCTAAATGGTGCGATAAATTGCTAAAATTACTCAAAGACCCAAAAAGACCATGTAACAAAATAAATGTTTTCCCTGTGCCTTGGTCTGCGTATTCAAATTTTCCTTCTTTTCGTATTGTCATCTTGTTTGCCTAGCCAAAAGAGTTGCAAATATACAATAAATTTTTTATCATACAAAACAATTCATTACACCACAAGGGCTTATTATTTTTCTCCCAAAATCAACCAAGCCTCACCCAAGCCACGCACATAAATTTTGGATTCCATGTTTAATTTATCCTTTAACCATTTTTTGAGGTTATTCGCAAAACTTCTGGTGTCCACAGCACGCTCTTTGCCGTTTACCTCTTGAAACAAAGGAATGCGCACCTGCTCTAAACGCATCACATTTTCACTTTGGTCGGCTATGCTGTATCTGCCTTGCACGGTATTTTGCGCAAACCATTCGTCTATTAAAAACGAAAGTTCTTCACTATGTCCGTCTATTGTGAAATCTTGGTTAAATCGCATTTTTGCGTCCGAAAACACACGGATTGCCATTTTAACCTCTCTGCCATTTTTAAACAAATCATCAAAATGCTTTTGCAAGGTGTTGTTGAAATTATCTATATGCGTCAAAACCGCCTCTTCCAACAAAACAGGCAATTCCGCAGAAAAACTAGGCGCACCCGTGCCTTCTGCACCAGCTATTTGCTTGTCTGTATAAGCGTCTAAACCTTGCAAGTTAAAGGTAATGGATTTTTTAGGTCCCGTTTGGTTGAGGGTGTAAGTCAGTTGTAAAATAATATCTGCTTTGGCAACCCTTTTGAGTTGGTCAGAGATAGATTCTGCCATTTCTGCACCGCCACTACTGGTCAAAAGCGAGGCTTCCACCGCTTCTGTTTCTAGGCTTTTGAGCACGCTTTCCAAATTTTTCAAAGGAAAACCACGTTCTGCCATCATGTTGTTGATTTTAGAAATGACCAAAAGCAGGTTTGCATCGTTTTGCAATGCTTTTTTGTAGTCTGGTACGGTGATTTCTGTTTTGCCCTGCATGACTTTTTGTACATAGCCTTTCTGCACGCACCACACATCAGATGGAACAACCATTAAAGTCGGTTTTTTGGCTTGTGCAAACAAAGACACAAATAGCCCAAGGGTAACAATAAGTATTTTTTTCATAAAATTTATTCAAATGTATTAAAAACCAGAACTCAAACCACGTATCACGCCATCTTCTTCCAATCTTTTGCGCAAAGCAGCGTGCATCACAGAAACAGACATTGCTGCTTTATAGACTTTGCCCACCTTGGCACGGTCGGTCATTTGCCCATCGCCACTGATACTTACATAGCGCAAATATGCACCGCCTGGTTCAAAAAAATCATCAAAATATTTTTGATTTTTTTCTTCAGCCTCCAAACTCACCAAAGGTTCCCGCATACAACCAGATGCGCCTGAAAATACGCCTTTAAACATTACCGCAATCACGGCATTTTGTTTGGCGTAAATACCTGCCTCTTTGTCTTTTTTAAAGTAAAAATACACTTTTAGGAGTTGCGTTCCCTGAGAGCCCGCACCCAAACATTCCACTTCAAAATTTCTGTCTAAGCGACCTGCTAGTTTTCTTTTTTGTTTAGACTGTGCAATAGCTAGATTGCTGGTCAATAAAACAAAAATACTGAATAAAAAGATATTGCGCATGATGTTTTTAGGAGCAAAATTATTAAATTTGTACTTAAAATCCAAAGCCATCAAAAAAAAATACTTTAAAAGAGCCATAGAACTTCTGTTTTGGAAAACAGGCGATGTGATACTATTGTGTTTTTTTGCCATTTACCTGTTGTTAGAATCTTTTTGGGTGCAAACCAAATTGGTGCAATTCGCCACGGAATACATTACAACGGAACTCAAACTGCCATCTTCCATTGGCAAGATAGAAATTGTGCCTATTCGCACCCTGCGCATTCAAAATTTACTCATCAAAGATTTAGAGGGCGATACCCTGCTTTATGTGCGGGATATGCACGTGCATTTGAGCAATTTAAATTTTTTGGTGGGTTTGCCGAGCGAAATACGCAAAATTTCCATAGACGATGCGCTCTTTGATATGCACATACACAAAGATCAGGTGCTGAATTTAACCCAAATTGCCCAGAGATTATCCAGCAAAGACACCAATGAAATTGTAGTGGAAAAACCAAGACCAGACTGGCTCAATAGGATTTTGCGCTGTCAAGATTTGGATATAACCCGCACCAAATTCCGCATGAAACTCACCGATAGCGTGCAGGATTTTGGCATGAACTACCTGGATTTGGACTTAAAAGACATTAACATTGCCTTGCGCAACATAGAATTATCCGCAGAAACGGGCATACGTTGCCAAATCAATAGAATTTCAACTCAAGACAAATGTGGTTTTGTCTTGCAAAATTTTCAGGCACCCGAATTTACCATGACGGACAAATTTTTTGATTTGCCCGCCGTTAATATCCAAAGTAAAAATACACGCTACCAAGGTTCGGTTCGGTTTGATTATCCAGGGGGATTTTCAGATTTTCTGGACTTTGTAGATAAAGTAAAAATGTCTTATGTGGTGGACAGTGCTTACGCTGATGGGGCAGAAATTGCGCATTTTGCGCCTGTGCTAAAAGGCTTAAACTATAAAGCAAATTTAAAGGGCAAAGTAAGTGGCATAATCAACAATTTTCAAGCCAAAGACCTGCATGTGAAATTGGCGCACGGGGGATTTTTTCACGGGGGATTTTTGCTAGAAAATATTGTAGGAGAAGGCAAAGTGCCTCACTACGCCTTTGCTTTGGATACTTTTTCCATGCCCGTGAAGGATTTCCACGATTTACCCATTTATCCCAATTGGGACAACCAAATTAGTCAATATATTTTGCCATTGAGTGCAGATAGCCTACACGTGCATGGCACAGCCAAAGCAGTTTCTAGGAACAACCGCTGGATATTTGATTTATCTTTTGAGGGGCAGGAAATAGGTGATTGGGAAATTTCTGCTGGTTATTACTATGCAGATAAATATCCGTTTGTAGCAAAATTAAAGGGAAGTACCGAAGATTTATCGGCACTTTTGGGCATAGATATACTCAAAAAAAGTAGTTTTTCCACACAAACCGAAATTAAATACAGCGCACCCAATGAAAAAACTTGGCTTTTGGAAGGGGCTAGTTTTGTACAACAAGCGGTGTATCAAAATGAAAATATAGAAAAACTCAGCATAGATTGGCAAGTAAATTCAGAAGGAGTCAAATTTAAAACAGCATCAGATGCAGAAAGTGCAATAAAACTCAATACTACTGGATTTGTGGGTTTTCAAGAGCACTACCCTTATCGCATTAAAGGCAGTGTGCAAAATATGCCCATGACTTGGTTGGGTTATGATGCACAAATGCGTTTATCCACAAAAATAGATTTTGATGCGGTGTTTTCAAAGATGCTGGAAGGAACATGGAAACTCAGCCAGCTGGAAATTTTGAGCCAAAATAAAACCTACAAATTTGGTGCGATTTCTTTGAGTGCTATTGCTGGTAAAGGCTATAATCAATTGCTTTGGATTCAATCCGATATGTTTGATGCCAAATTGGAAGGGAATTTTGCCCTAGAAAAAATGCCTTTGTATTTAGATGATGCTTTGCAAAGTCTTTTCCCTAAAACGAAAATAGGCATTGTGCATTTGTCTGAACGATTTTCTGCACAAGTTTTTGTAAAAGATATGCGTGCGCTTTCGGTAGTTTTTCCAGATTTTTATCTGAGCAAAGGCAGTTGGGTTAAAGCAAATTATGACGTGGGGGCTTTTGATTTTCAAGCCAAAACGGATTCTCTGCAAAGTTATGGCTATGCAGGGCAAAACCTTGAAATCAATATCAAAAAGACGGTATCTGAGGGCGTGCATTTGGATATTCAAGCCAAAAATGTTTACACGCCTTATTTTGTGCATTTAGGAAATTTTTCTCTCAACATGCACGCCCAAGACGGGACAAGTTTTCGCAATCAACTCAATTGGTACAATGATATAAACAATTACGGCAAGATCAATTTTACAACACAGTGGATTGCCAAAAATATTTTTGCCTTGCAAATGAAACCCTCTCAGTGGGTGCTCAACAGTAAAACTTGGCAAATAGATGAAAGTGCGAAAATTAACATAAGCCCAGAGCAGGTATCTTTGCAGAATTTAGGTGCGTGGAGTGGTGCGCAAAGGATTTATATTACCGGTAAAATATCCGACCAGGACAATCAAACCGTGCAGGCGCAAATCACACAACTGGATTTAAGCCAGTTTTCTGAGTTGTTTACTAAACAATGGGGACAAGCATTGGAAGGCTATTTAAATGCAGATTTGCAGTTAGATTATAAACATTTATTTAAAAAAGACGGCTCTTTACAAGGGCAGATGCAATGGCAACAAGCCAAAATCAATCAATATGATTTGGGTAATTTGCAGTTGAGTACCTATTGGAATGCCAAAAGTCAATCTTTGGATATTAACGGGCAAATGCAGCAAATGTATTTTAAAAATATTTTGCTCTCAGGTAGGTTTTATCCATTCAGAACGGAACCTTTGGATTTTTCCGTGGACTTTAAGCGCACTGACCTCGCTGCATTGGCGTCTTTCTTACCCAAAGAAGTCAAAAAGTTTAAAGCCTTTTTAGACGGCAAACTGCAACTAAAAGGCAGTTTGGATAAGCCTTTACTTTCTGGCAAATTAGCCTTGTCAAAGGGCGTTATTTTGCTCGGTACCTTGGGTGTGCCTTACCAGTTTAGCTCCGAACTGGTTATAGATAAAAACAAAGCAAGACTAGAAAAACTAAGGTTACAAGACCCTGAAGGCAAAGAAGCACAGGCAAAAGGCACCTTGAATTATGAAAACGAAGACTTCCAGATAGCATTAAGAATTAAGGCTGAAAATTTTTTGTGGTTAAACAATACCCGTAAAGAAACGCCTTTGCTTCATGGAAAGATATATGCCCAAGGAGACATGCTGGTGGCGTATCAAAATAAAAAATTAAAAGCCGATGGGGATTTGCGCCTGGGTGAAAATAGCCAAGTATCTTTGTTCTTAGACCAGGGTTACCAAGAACAGAAAGGCAATTTTTCTTTTGTGTCCAAAAAACGGGCGCAAGAACAGCGAGATGCCAAAAAAGAACAAGCACGTGCAGAACAGTCTTTTCAATATGATGT
>CANHHI010000022.1 GCA_947460225.1 Flavobacteriales bacterium | reverse complement strand
AACACGCCGAAAAAATCGGCTGGGGTTATAATCCTTTAAAATATAACCCAACCTGACGGACGACCCCGCTGCAAGGCGTTTGTTGTCCGTGGCGTGTTTTACACGCTGAACGAGACGTTTGCAATTCAACCTACAAATCGTCAGGTTGGGTTTTTTGTTATATGGCGGTATAGGGGTTTTTGGCTTGTGAAAAGCATAACCTAAAAGGCTTTGGTGGCTATATCTATACTTGGTTGTATTGGGGGTTTAGTTACTTCCACGTGTTCAAACAAACACAGGCTAAAACCAGCAAAATCCAATCTATTTACCTAAGTTGCTTGCAACCTAGATGAATTGCGGTGTATCGTCTGTTTTAAAGATACGGCAGATGCGCACCAGCTGGCGAGGCGTAAGTATTTTAATTTTATTTGTCGTTTGAGGTGTGTACGTGAAACCCTTAAATCCACAATGAGACCCAGCCTTAGGCTGGGTCTCGGTTTTGCAGGCATGCAGGAAAAATGCGTAAATAGGTAGAGACAGGGCATGCCCTGTCTCTACCAGACATTGTCTGTTTTAATCTGCGCACACAGTGCGTGTCTGTTTAACGTTTTACTTTATCGGCACTCACACGCTCCAAATATTCGCCCGTGCGGGTGTCTATTTTCACAAAATCGCCTTGTTTGATAAACAAAGGCACGTTGATTTCTGCGCCTGTTTCAATGGTGGCTTTTTTGGTGGCGTTGGTGGCGGTGTTGCCTTTCACAGCATCTTCGGCAGAAGCAATTTCAAAAACCAAATGCGGTTTTAACTCACAACTCAAAGGCGTTTCATCATCTGCATTGAAGAGTACGTTTACAATTTCGCCCTCACGCATAAATTCCTTGCCCTCCACCAAAAATTCAGAAATATTCACCTGCTCAAAGGTTTCCGTATTCATAAATACAAAACCCTCGCCTTCGGGATATAAGTATTGGTATTCCCTGTTTTCTATGCGCACAGGTTCTATATTGTGTCCAGAAGAAAAGGTAAAATCTATGATTTTTCCGTTTTCTAAACATTTTAATTTGGTGCGCACAAAAGCGGGACCTTTGCCCGGTTTCACGTGTTGAAACTCCAAGACTATGTGCAGTTTTCCGTCGTGTTTCATGCACAATCCTTTGCGGATATCGGCAGTAGTAAAAGCCATCTTTTTAGAAAAATTATTATTACTTTTGCAAATATAATAAAAAACCGTCAATCTATGCACGCAAAATATATTTTACACCTAGAAACCTCCACCAAAGCCTGTTCGGTGGCACTCAGCGCAGACGACGTGCTTTTGGACTGCATAGCAGAAAGTGCCGAAAAATACAACCACGCCGAAAAATTGACGGGTTTTATCCAAAGCATTTTGGCAAAAAATCACATTAAATTTCAAGATTTATCGGCAATTGCCCTCAGCGAAGGTCCAGGTTCTTATACAGGCTTGCGCATTGGTAGCTCGGTGGCAAAAGGCTTGTGTTTTGGCTTGCAAAAACCCTTAATTGCCGTCAATAGTTTAACGGCTTTGTGCTATTTGGCAGATAAACATTATGATTTTTACATTCCCGCTTTGGACGCACGCCGAAACGAAATTTTTACAGCCGTTTATGATAAAAATAAAAACGAGTTAAAACCCAGATATAATTTGGTTTTAGCTGATGATGCTTTTTCGGATTTACATGCCCAAAAATCTGTTTTGGTAATTGGTGATGCAGCAGAAAAAGTAGCGGAAAATGTAAAAAATCACGCCCTAGTTTGGGATTTTGTGCAGACTTTGCCTTCGGCAAAAGCCCTTGTGAAACCCGCTTGGGAACTGTATCAAAACGAGATATTTCAAGATATTGCCTATTTTTCTCCCTATTATGCCAAGGCTTTTGGGGAAATGTGATTTTTTATAAACGGCTCTTGTTTTTAAGCCTTTATTTGTTTATCTTTGTACTTGTTAAGCAGATGCTTTTTTATGGAAGATAAAAATAAAGCCTCAGAGGCATATTCAGCGAGTAATATTCAGGTGTTAGAGGGCTTGGAAGCGGTTAGAAAACGCCCAGGCATGTACATTGGCGACGTAGGTTCACGTGGTTTGCACCATTTGGTTTATGAAGTGGTGGACAACTCCATAGATGAAGCACTGGCAGGACATTGCTCGGATATATTTGTTACCATACATACGGACAATTCTGTGTCTGTGCAAGACAACGGACGTGGTATTCCTACGGCGATGCACCCAACCGAAAAGCGTTCTGCTTTGGAGGTGGTGATGACGGTTTTGCATGCAGGCGGTAAATTTGACAAAGACACCTACAAGGTGTCTGGTGGTTTGCATGGTGTGGGTGTGTCTTGTGTGAATGCGCTTTCCAAACACTTAAAAGTAACCGTAGAACGAGAAGGCAAAATTTTTGAACAAGAATATAGTCAGGGTAAGCCTTTGTATCCTGTGCGTGTGGCGGGAGAAAGCGAGAAAACAGGCACACGTGTGCATTTTACGCCTGATGACAGCATTTTTACAGAAATCACAGAATACAGCTATGATATACTTGCCGCACGTTTGCGTGAATTGGCATATTTAAATAGTGGCATTAAAATCATACTCCGAGACGAGCGTGAGGAAGACGTTAAAAACGAGCTTTTTTACTCCGAGGGCGGTTTAAAAGAATATGTAATTTTCTTGGACAGCAATAGGCAAACGATTATTTCAAAACCCATTTATTTTGAGGGGGACAAAAATGGTATTCCTGTTGAAGTGGCAATGATTTACAACGATGGTTATGCGGAAAATTTATTTTCTTACGTCAATAACATCAATACCCATGAAGGCGGTACGCACTTGGCAGGTTTTAGAAGGGGCTTAACTGCCACGCTGAAAAAATATGCCGATGATAATAAACTTTTAGAAAAATTAAAAGTAGAAATTACGGGCGATGATTTTAGAGAAGGTTTGACGGCGGTTATTTCTGTGAAAGTGGCAGAGCCTATGTTTGAAGGGCAAACCAAAACCAAACTCGGCAATAGAGACGTTACCGCAGCGGTGAGCCAAGCGGTATCAGAAATGCTGGAAGTTTATTTGGAGGAAAATCCAGCCGATGCCAAAGCAATTGTGAGCAAAGTGGTGCTTGCCGCACAGGCTCGTCAAGCGGCTAAAAAAGCCCGTGAAATGGTGCAGCGCAAAGGCGTGATGTCTTCATTTAGTTTGCCTGGCAAACTAGCCGATTGCAGTGAAAAAGACCCTGCTTTGTGTGAATTGTTCTTGGTGGAGGGTGATTCTGCGGGGGGTACTGCCAAACAAGGCAGAGACCGAAATTTCCAAGCCATTATGCCCTTGCGTGGTAAAATTTTGAACGTGGAAAAAGCCATGCAACACAAGATTTTTGAAAATGAAGAAATCAAAAATATTTATACCGCCTTGGGTGTGCGCATTGGTACAGAAGAGGACAGCAAAGCCTTGAATTTGGAAAAACTGCGCTACCACAAGATTGTGATTATGTGTGATGCTGACATTGACGGTTCGCACATTGAAACCTTGATTCTAACATTCTTTTTCCGCTACATGCGTGAATTGGTGGACAAAGGTTATATTTACATTGCCACGCCCCCACTCTATTTGGTGAAAAAAGGCAATAAAGAGCATTATGCTTGGAATGAGACGCAACGAGAGCAGTTTATACAAGAACTCAAAGGCAATGGCTCTGAAAGTTCTGTGAATATTCAGCGTTATAAAGGTTTGGGAGAAATGAACGCCGAACAATTGTGGGATACGACCATGAACCCAGGTTTTAGAACGCTTCGCCAAGTAACGATCAGCAATGCTGTGGAATGTGATAGAATATTTTCTATGCTCATGGGTGAGGACGTGCCTTTGCGCCGTGATTTTATAGAAAAGAACGCCAAATACGCTAGAATTGACGCTTAATAGATAGCCCCGCAAAAGTGGGGCTTTTTTAGATAAACTATGTTCCTTTTTTTAGACATTAGCACGGGCGAGATTTTTTTCGTTTTTTTAGTGATACTCCTGCTCTTTGGTCCAGAGAGTTTGCCAAACATTGCCCGCACGCTCGGACGCTTTTTCAATAAAAGCAGGCAAATTACCTCCGAAATTCAACAGGAATTTATGGCAGGTGCGCAAAAAATGAGCCAAGAGGTGCAAAGGCAAAGAAATGAAATTGCACAACAAATAGAAAAAGCAGTAGAGCCAAACCAAACCAACGACACAGTAGATGACAAACCCAAAGATAAGCCATAGCCGTTTGTGGATATTTACCGCCGAGCGGATTTTGACGGATGAAGAGACACAAATACTTTTAGCACAGGCAGAAGAATTTGCTATGCAATGGGCAAAACACGGCACGCCCTTAGCAGCGGAAGTTTTTATAAAAGATGCTGTTTTTTTGGTGTTTGCAGTCAATAAAAATGCCTTACAACCTTCGGGGTGTAGCATAGATGCGCTGATGCGTGCGGTGAAAGATTGGGAAGAACAATTGGGTGTGGTGCTTACAAACAGGCAGGTTGTGGTGTATTACCTTGCAGGAAATCCACAAATATGCACACTTGCAGATTTGCCCAATTTGTACGCACAAGGCAAAATAAATGATGCCACACCTTTTGCCAATCATTTGCTTGCAGATACTTTTACAGATTTTATAGAGGAATTTTTAAGCGATTTTAAATCAAGTTGGCAATTTAGGTTTGTACAATAATATGGTAGAAATAGACGGCAAACTCCTCTCTTTGGATATATTTGAAAAACACTTTGTGTGCGATTTGAAAGCGTGCAAGGGCAATTGTTGCGTGGCTGGCGATGCAGGTGCACCGCTGACTGCCGAAGAAGTGGACATTTTAAACGATGAATTGGAAAACATCAAGCCATTTATGCTGCAAGCAGGCATTGCTGCCATTGCGCAGACGGGCGTTTCGTATATGTCGGAGGGGGAAGCGGTAACGACTTTGGTGGATAATAGTGCTTGCGCTTTTGTGGTGTATGATGCGCAAAAAACGGCACTGTGTGCCATTGAGCAAGCCCACCGTGCGGGGAAAACACATTTTAAAAAACCCATTTCCTGCCATTTGTACCCCATTCGCACCAGAAAGCTGGCAAGTTATACAGCTTTGAATTATGACCGTTGGGAGATTTGCAAGGCTGCCTGCACTTTGGGAGACGCTTTAAAAGTAAAAATATATCAATTTCTGAAAGAACCGCTGATTCGTGCTTTTGGCAAGTCTTTTTATGATAAAATAGAAGCTGCCGATGCGCTGTTAGACAAAAAATAATCCATGATGCGTTGGCAAATCAAAAATCAAGCCCCCGCAGATTGCGTGGAAAAATTACAACATGAACTCAACATTCCAAAGGCTATTGCAGAACTTTTGGCACAAAGGGGCATTACAGATTTTGCAAGCAGTAAGTATTTTTTTCGTCCTGAACTGAAAGATTTGCACAATCCTTTTTTGATGCAAGACATGCAAAAAGCTGTGGACAGGCTGGTAACGGCATTGTCTAAGCAGGAGAAAATACTCATTTATGGCGATTATGATGTAGATGGTACGACTTCTGTGGCTTTGATGATGTATGTGCTAAAAAATTATAGCCCAAACCTAGATTTTTACATTCCAGATAGATATGCCGAGGGCTATGGCATTAGTTTTCAAGGTATAGATTACGCCAAAAAAGAAGGATTTTCTTTGATTATTGCCCTAGATTGTGGCATAAAATCGGCAGATAAAATTGCTTATGCCAATGGCTTGGGCGTAGATTTTATTATTTGCGACCACCATTTGCCGGGCGAAGAATTGCCAAATGCTGTGGCGGTATTAGATGCGAAAAGAGCGGATTGCAAGTATCCATACAAGGAACTTTCGGGTTGTGGCGTGGGTTTTAAACTCTTGCAGGCACTTTTTCAAGCGCAAGGCTGGCAGGAAGATACTTTATACGAAGCCTTGGATTATTGTGCGGTGAGTATTTGCTGTGATATTGTGCCCATTACTGGGGAAAATCGCATTTTGGCGTATTATGGACTCAAACAGTTCAACGAAAAGCCCAAACTGGGTTTTGCCACGCTCAAAAAAGTGTCTAGCCAAGGCAATAACGAATACAGCGTGAGCGACGTGGTGTTTAAAATAGGTCCGAGAATTAACGCTGCGGGCAGAATAGAATCAGCAAAAAATGCCGTGAAATTGCTTTTGGCAGATAATGTGGCAACCGCCGAAACTTGGTCTAAAAATTTGCACCTCAACAACATGAGCAGACGAGAAAAAGACGAGGATATTACCTTTGAAGCCATGGAAATGATAGACATTTGCCCTATCAAGCAAAATAGTGCCAGCACGATTGTGTATCAAGGGCATTGGCACAAGGGCGTAATTGGCATTGTGGCGTCTCGCTTGGTGGAAAAGTATTATCGCCCGACCTTGGTTTTTACAAATAGTCAGGATAAAATAGCAGGTTCGGCACGCTCGGTGAAAGATTTTGATATACACTGGGCAATTGAGCAATGCTCGGATTTGCTAGAAACCTTTGGTGGACACAAATACGCTGCTGGGCTTACGCTAAAACCCCATAATTTTGAGCCATTTTGTGAAAGATTTGAGCGTGTTGTAGGGGAAAATTTAGCCCCAGAATTGCGCATACCCGAATTAGAAATAGACACCACACTGGATTTATCGGAATTGATAGACACGCAAGCAAGCAGTCAAAATCAATATCCGAAATTTTTTAGATTGCTCAACCAAATGGCTCCCTTTGGTCCAGAAAATATGAACCCTGTTTTTTTGAGCGAAAGGGTAAAAATAGAAAATCCACAAGTTTTAGCGGAAAAACACCTGCGGTTTTCCGTGTGCGTGGGCAAAGAACGCCTCAAAGCCATTGCTTTTAACATGGCGGACAAAATGCAATTATTAGAAGAGTCGCCAAGCGTGAAACTGGCTTATCAACTGGAAGCAAACGATTGGCAAGGCGTAAAACGCCTGCAATTGCAGATAAAGGGGATTGCGTAAAAAGGCGCAGGCAAGATAACCTAACGATTACAACTCCTGCGAAGCAGATTAAAACGCACTATGTGCGAAAAACCGCCCCTAGGGGCGGTTTAGTTTTTATTATTTAATTTTTATCTTAAAAGCAATACATCGCCTGCTTGTTGTACTTTGGCATTGTTGGAGAGCACCGCCTCCACTGCCCAAATATATACATCTTGCGTTAAAAGTTTGCCTCTAAATGTGCCGTCCCAGCCTGTATAAACCTCACGGGAGATAAATATCAATTCGCCTTTTTTGTCGTAAATGCTGAGTTTATAAGACAAAACCTCTTCGGGCAATACCGTGCTAAATGGTATAAATACCGTGTTGTCTTTGGCGTTGTCTTCACCGAGCGGAATTTTGCCCTCAGGCTGACTGGGTCTAAACACATTGGGGAACAAAAACGTACGCACCACATCGGTACTTGGCTTGCCTACTTTGAGTTTCATTTGATAAGGCACACCATTGCAATTGTGTTTATTTTTGGCGTAGAGCTTAATGATGTATTCTTTTGCTTCGCCAAACCTGTGTTTTACCTTAGGTTCTATATCTGTTGGTCCAGATTGCAACCATGGCTTGCCATCACCAAAATTCCATTCAAAAGAACCGCCATTTAGCTCATCAGCACCTTTGGATACATTGATAAATTCCACTGGTTCTATAAGTCTTGGATTGTTTGTAACGGGTTCAAAATATGCCCATGCAGTTGGTTTTATTTCTGCTTCGGCTATTTGTTCACGGCATACATTATTGCGGTTGCAAGCATTGAGCGTTAGCCTATATGTACCTGCCTCTGTGAAAGAAATCGGTGGAGATCTATCCAGTAAAGTGCTCAATAAAATATAATTGCCATTTTGCTCTTTGCGTTCCACTGTCCAAACAAATTTGCTGGCAAATGGACTGTTGTTATGGGGCGAAAAATTCACAGGCGCACAATAACTCATATTGCTTGGATATTCAAAAATAGCCGTTGGCGTTTGGGCTTCATCAACCACGGTGACCACCAAATTAGACGGATTGCTGGCACAACCTTGCAGAGAATAAACCCTAACTTTAATGGTATATTGGAAATTATCTATAATAGGATTGAGTTTGTTTTGATACAAATGTTTAAATGTTGTAAAAGGCGCATGATAGGTTTGCACGGTGCCATCGTCATAGTCTATAACCACCTTGCTTACATTGGCTAGGTTATCCACTCTTACCTCTACTTCGTTGGGCAAATACACCACGTAATCTGTTAAAGTAATTAAATTGTCGGGCGTTGGGTGCAAGGTAATATTTTTACTTAACGTATGTATTTTTTCATCATTGGGTGATTCATCGGCATTGTAACGAATGGAGCGCATGGTTACAAAAGTCGTTCTAATATTCACAAAGCTAGGGTCGGTAATGGCGTAGTAATTGGGGATAAGACTGCCTGTGCTTGCTGCTGCATAGGTGGGGTTTGGATTGCCATCGCCAAAATCCCAAGTGTTGTCTTTGGCGTATTTAGAATTATCTTGAAACTTTGCCTCTGAAAAATTACAAATATCTGTGTTCACAGGCGTTAAATCCGCTACAGGCAAGTAGTTTTTCACCCAAACTGTTTTTGTTTCTTCTGCCACACAACCTGTCGTGGTATTTGTAACAATTTGCTTGATAACAATATCTTTTTTGTTATTCACATATTGATGCGCTAGGTTCGCATTGTTGTTCGTAACAAAACCAGCACTTGGGTTATTGATGTCAAAATCAAAGTTCCATTGCACATTTGTGCCTGCAACGTATGTATGCGTTACTGTAAGTAAAGATGAAGCATTATTATCACTTAAACGCAATTCATTGCCATTGAGACTCGGATAAACACCCGCTCCCGTCGCACTCGGATAAGCCAAGTTAAATCCTGCCGTAGGTTTTGGGTTGATGGTGAGATTTTGCGAAAGTTCCCCAGGTGCCGTAGAACCATTAAATGCCTGTAATTTCACCACAAAATTTCCTCCATTCGCATAGGTATGTTTTACAGCAATTGGGCTATCTGTGGTAATCGACTGAGAGCCATCGCCAAAATCCCAAGTGTATGCTGTAACCGCTGGATTTGTGGTGGTGTTTGTAAAGTTTAATTCAACACCCGCACAAGAAGCAGGTGGAGGGGTAAAACTGGGAATAATCGGCACAGCACTCACCACAATTTGGTCTAGCTGTTCCGCCTGGCAAGTGCCTGCTTTTGTGATTGTTTGCAAAGTATGCAAACCTATGGTGTTGGCAGTGTTAAAAGGATAAGACCAATTGTTAATAGGCACTGGCGTTACATCTATCCCGTCTAAAATCCAACTCGTGTTAGCCCCCGCAACAGTATTGGTAGCTTGCCAATTATCACCTAAATTGATTTCCACCTTTTTGGTATATGGTGCTGTACTATTGGTAACCACAAGTGCGCCTGTATAATTGATATTCGGCACAGGCGTTGGGTTTACTGTAATTTTGGCAATGGTCTCGCTCACGCAGTCAAATAAACCAGCACCATCAGTAATAGTAGCTTTTATGTGATAATCTGTTGGTGTTATACCCGCCAAGAAGTTGTGCCCATTTGTTAAAGGCGCAGCCCCTGTAAAAGTATTATTATTTGCATATTCCCAGGTAACTGTAGCATTTTCGTAAGCAAAACCCGTATAATCTTTGAGTTCATATTCAAAAGGTGCACAAGCATTTAATATATCTTTAACTTCACTATGTTTGAGCTTTGGACGCACCATTAAAGACAAAGGATTGGTTTGAAAAACAGGGCAATTGGGATAATTGACCTCCCCTTTGAGAAAGAAGTATTCTGCATCACTTTCTTTACTCGTTGTGAAAGCATGGGACAAAGTCAAAGAGTTAGCATTTGCTGTTGTATTGGTGCTGTTGGTTCCATTGATTGTTGTATAAGTGCCATTGATACGTTGTGAGCTAAGCATGTGGAAAGGCATATTCAAAGGAAATGTAATTCCCGAACCTGTTTTAGCATCAATTACAAACTGACTCATGTCGCCAGGGCAGGCAAAAAAAGTATTCAACACATTCTTTAATTCTATGTTACCTGTTAAATTTGGTATTAGTGTTATATTTTGCTCTACCTCTTGAGCACAACCCGAAGCGGTATTGGCAACAACCTTAACCTTATTATTTGGTGTTTCAATGGAAAAAAATTTATATTTTACTTTATCTATTGTTGGGGTACTTGTTGGGTCATGTGTAAACAAACTAGGGGTATTTCCCCCGTCAAAAGTCCATGTGTAACTTGTTACAACAGCCCCAGCATTTGTGTTTTCTGCCTCAAAGGCTATTTCTTGCCCCGGCATGTTGCATAAAGAACTTGTAGTTAGCGTTATATTTGGTCGCTCGCCAAGCGTAACGGTTATGGTTTGAGGGTCTGGTAAATTGGGGTTAGCTCCTGCTGTTGGATTAAAGTTACAAATGGTTTGATTTATTATAGGATAAGCCCAACCAACGCTTGTCCAAGTTGGAATAGTAGAAAGTGTGCCCCCTACCTTATAATTACCCGAAACTGTCAGTGTAAACGGACTAGTGCCAGCAGTATTCGAAATCGGATTATAGGTAATTTGTCCAGTATTGGTATTTTGATTGTTTATGCCACCATCGGCATTCGTCCTTTGCCATATATATGTATCCACATTTGCTGCGCCAGCAATATTGGTTGCCGTAAATGTTAAATCCGTATTTAAACAACCTATAACATTATTTAATGTAAGGCTTGGATTTGGTATGACGTTTATTATTTGCGTATGTATTTGGCTACACTTTAAAGGCAATAAACCACGAAGATAAGTTACTGCGCCTGCACCTCCTGCACCTCCTAGATGATAGGTATTGTGGGTGGCGGTTGATACTTCTATTGTCCTTTCTAGCATTTGATTGTTTCCTATGGGCAAGAAATCAGGTGGGGTTCCTAAGTTTGTTGACGCTCCTGAACCATCCACGAACCTCCATGATGAACTTCTTGTATAAATTGTAGGAGTTCCAACAACGGCTATATTTGGCGGGCTTGGCAATATGCCCAGCGGAGAGGTATTGTCATTGACAGTTATTGCTCTACCTTGTGCAGGGTCTAGCTCACACATAGACGTGGCAAGAAAATCAGCTCTTGGCATATAAAAAGTCATAGATATTTCAGGCACTCTACACGCACCAGCTGTATTATCGCCATTTATTGTGCTAATCAGTGTAACGGTGTATTTTTTACCCACAGTCAAATTGCCAAATTGCACGTTTAAGGGTTTACTTATATCAAATGGAACTTGCTTACTGGGTGTTCCGTCATTTGCATCTAATCGGATAATAGTACCTAAAATAAATTTTGTACCCCCAATATTCACCGTGCTTGCTAATTGTGTTTCTGGGGCGTGCTTAAAACTTATGTTGCCCGTATCGCCACACCATTTACCTGGAGCATTTTCAAAAGACCATAGCGCAAAAAAATTATTATTTACAATCCATACTGGATCTTCTAAAGGAGAACCCGCTTTGGTGATGTTGTTGATGCGTACACTTCTCTCGTAAACAAAAGTTTTGGGTATTGGGTGTGTTGGTGCATCTGCTGGGAAAGTCATGCTATAACGCAAGCGAAGTTCGTACAAACCTAAACCGACTGGCGTGAATGTTTTCGTGTGTTCCTTTCTTATATCATTGCCTTGAAATATAGTTGCCCCAATTAAATTTAAACCCGTGACATTACCCATGCCATCAAGCTCGTATAATTCCCAAGATTCTTTCTCATCTAAAAGAGCACTTGTTTCAAGAAAAACAAGGTTCCAAAAATCTCCTAAAAACCCTCTGTTCACACCATTTTTAAATGATATTTGTAAGTCAAATCCTGGAGCCCCATCACATAAAACAATCTCAGTGGGGGCAAAAATATCGTTGCGACCTTGTAAACCCACAGCTTCCACACCTGTTGGGGTCGTGGTAATCGTGGCTGTTCCGCCCGAAGGTAGTACAAAAGTTCTAGGCAAATCTGCGGAGGTCATTTCTCCTTGACCAAATAATACACTGAAACTCAGCAGTAAAATATGGCATGTTGTTACAATTTTATTCATCAATAATTTTTATGCGTGCGCTAAAAAAGTGCAAAGATAATCTTATTTAACGTTATTTTTTAAATTTTTAACGTTTATTGTTGTTTTTTTACACATAGCCTCATTTTCCAGGACTACGTTTTTTTTAGAAATATTTTGTATCTTTGGCATGATTTTTGCTTGCAGATTTTTAGATGCAAAAACTACAACAACACCAAAAAAGCGAACAAAGGCTTTCGCCCCAACAAATCCAACTCTTGCAATTGTTGGCTTTGCCTAGTTTTGCCTTGGTGGAACGCATCAATCAAGAGCTGGAAGCAAACCCCGCCTTAGAGGAAAATCCCAGTGCAGAAGCCGAAAATACCGAAACAGAATTTACAGACAACGAAGACATAGAAAATTTAGAAACCCGAGAAGACGAACCCATCAGCTGGGAAGAAGCCTCTGATGAAGAATCTTACTACAAAAAAGGCGAAAACTGCCCTTTTGAAAGTGCAGAAAAGTGGTCGCTTTTGGAATACATGCAAAATCAAATTTTGAGCCTTGACCTAGACGAACAAGCGCATGCCATAGCTGAACTCATCATTGGCAACTTGGACGAGAAAGGTTATTTGCAAAGAGACACCGTGGCAATCGCAGATGATTTGGCTTTTTATCAAGGCATTGCCACAAACCTAGAAGCCGTAGAAGCCGTACTAGAACAAGTGCAAAGCCTAGACCCCGCGGGCATTGCCGCTAGAAATCTGCAAGAATGTTTGACCTTGCAAATCTTGCGCATGGCAGAAGATGAAATGAAAGGCTTAGCCCTGCGTTTGCTCAAATTGCCCATAGATTGGCTATTGCAAAAGCAATATAAAAAAATAGAACAAAAACTGCATATAGATTCGGAAATCTTACACCAGCTTTTGGTATATATGGGGCATTTAAACCCAAATCCAGCCAGTGCCGTGGTGGAAAACCAAACGGAAAACTATATCTATCCCGATGCGGTGGTACATCTTATTCAAGGAAAACCAAAAATGGAACTGCTCCATTACCGCATACCGAGTTTGCAGGTCAGCGATTATTTTAAAGAATTGGTACTCCACAACGACCCCAAAAACAACACGGCAATTTTTGCCAAAGAGCGCATGCGCTTGGCAGAAAACTTTATCAACGCCTTGAACCAACGCAAAAACACGCTTTTGAATATATTTAGCGCATTACTCAGGCATCAAGAGGCTTATTTTTTGTCTGGCAACGCCAGCGATATAAAACCCCTCACGCTCAAAGACCTCGCCCAAGAACTCAACATGGACGTTTCTACCATGTCTAGGGCTTTGCAGGCAAAGTATTTTGAAACGCCTTGGGGCTTGGTGGGCAGTAGAACTTTATTTGGCGAAAAAACCACCAAAAGCGATGGCGAAGAGGTGTCCACCAAAGCCCTTAAAGAACAACTTGCACAGATTATTGCAGGGGAAAATCCAGAAAAACCGTATTCCGATGAAGAGCTTGCGCAAAAGCTCACGGAAACTGGATTTTTAGTGGCTCGGCGCACGGTAACCAAGTACCGAGAACACATGGGCATTGCTGTGGGCAGGCTCAGAAAAAAATGATTTTTATTGCCCGTATTGGCAATTATTTTAGTACCTTTGTATCCCGTAGTTATCTTTTTAAAACCCTCAACTATGGGACATTCTAGTAAGTTTATTTTTGTAACCGGAGGCGTTGCGTCTTCTTTGGGCAAGGGCATTGTGAGTGCTTCGCTTGCGAAACTTTTGCAGAGCAGAGGTTTTTCGGTGGGCATTCAAAAATTAGACCCTTATCTCAACGTGGATCCTGGCACCATGAACCCTTATGAACATGGGGAATGTTATGTTACCGCAGACGGCGCAGAAACAGACTTAGATTTAGGGCATTACGAGCGTTTTTTAAACCAAGAAACTTCACGCAGCAATAGCGTGAGCACGGGGCAGATTTACGCCAGTGTGATAGAAAAAGAGCGCAAAGGTGTGTATTTGGGCAAAACCGTGCAAGTTATCCCGCATATTACCAACGAAATCAAAGAGCGGGTGCTTGCGCTGGCTGGGCAGAAAAATTTAGATTTTGTCATTACTGAAATTGGTGGTACGGTGGGCGATATAGAATCTCTGCCCTATTTGGAAGCCATGCGTCAATTGCGTTTGGAACTACCCGAAAAGCACAGTTTGTTTATACACCTGACTTTGGTGCCTTATTTAAAAGCTGCTGGGGAATTGAAAACCAAACCCACCCAACACTCTGTGAAACAACTCTTGGAAATTGGCGTGCAACCCGATGTGCTGGTGTGCAGAACAGAACACCCAATTCCAGAGGATATGCGCAAGAAAATTGCCCTATTTTGCAATGTGCGTGCCCAAGATGTGATTGAAGCCCTTGATGCCCAAAGCATTTACGATGTGCCCATGAACATGCTCGCCGAAAAATTAGACCAAGTAGTTTTGCATAAACTCGGCATCAATAGCTATAAAGACGCCGATCTAAGCGAATGGAAAGCATTTTTGGAGCGTTTGCATAATCCCAAAACAGAAATCCACATTGGCTTAATCGGCAAATATGTGGATCATAAAGATGCGTATAAATCTGTACACGAAGCCTTTACGCACGCAGGGGCAAAACTCGCCTGCAAAGTGCATATCAAATACATACAATCCGAAAATTTGACCGTAGAAAACGCCAAAGATGCGGTGAAAGGCTTGCAAGGCATTGTGGTTTTGCCAGGTTTTGGCGCAAGGGGTTGGCTCGGCAAATTGGAAGCCGTGCGTTATGCTCGGGAAAATAATATTCCGTTTTTTGGCATTTGCCTAGGCATGCAAGCCTCTGTGATAGAGTTTAGCAGGAGCGTGCTGGGTTTGGCAAACGCCAATTCCAGTGAAATGGACGAACAAACGCCTTATCCAGTGATAGACCTCATGGCAGAACAAAAAAAGCACACCCATTTGGGAGGCACCATGCGTTTAGGTAATTATACTTGCCAGTTGGAAAAAGGCAGTTTGGCGGAAAAAGCCTATCAAAGTCTGAGCGTGCAAGAACGCCACCGCCATCGCTATGAATTAAATCCAGCCTTTGCAGAAGCCTTAGAGGCAAAAGGCATGCGCATTACGGGCAAAAATCCCGAAACAGGACTGGCAGAAATCGTAGAAATACCGAGCCACCCTTGGTTTTTAGCCGTGCAGTTTCACCCAGAATTGCGCAGCACGGTGCTTAATCCACACCCTTTGTTTGTGGATTTCGTAAAAACTATTGCGATGCAAGCAAAAAATCTGTAAATTTGCGTATTATGCGTTTACAATCTTTGTTTTCTCAGGTAGCTGTTTATGGGCTTTCATCGGTGGCAGGCAGAATATTCCAGTTTTTGCTCACCCCGCTTTACACCTATTATTTTTTGCCCGAGGACTTTGGCGTCATTAGCGAGTTTTATGCTTGGGCTGGTTTTTTAGCCATACTGCTGAGTTTTTCTTTGGAATCTTTTATTTT
>CANHHI010000021.1 GCA_947460225.1 Flavobacteriales bacterium | reverse complement strand
TAAAAGACGAGGTTTTGGAACGCATGCAACAAGGTGATGATTGTTTGATTGTGAATTTTGCCAATCCAGATATGGTTGGGCACACGGGAGTTTTTGATGCCATTGTAAAAGCGGTGGAAACTGTTGATTTTTGTTTGGGTGAAATTGTTCAGGAGGCAAAAAATTTGGGCTATGCCATGCTGGTATGCGCCGACCACGGCAATGCAGATTTTGTCATCAATGCCGATGGCAGTCCAAACACGGCACACACCAAAAATTTAGTGCCTGTTGTGGTATTTGACCCCAGCGGACAAACAAAAACCCTGCAAAAACAGGGTTCGTTGTCGGATATTGCACCTACTTTATTAGACTTAATGCGTTTAGATGCACCCAAAGATATGGGTGGAAAGAGTTTACTGATCAAATAAACCAAAGAGTTGGGCATTTACACGCTCAACAACTTTACCAAGTGCTTCTTCATCTTGATGAAAAGGCACCTCGTCCACTTCTATGGTGAGTATTTTACCTTTGTTATAACTACTCGCCCAAGCGTTATAACGTTCATTGAGGCGTTTTAAGTAATCAATGTTTATGCTTTGTTCAAATCCCCTATCCCTGCTTTCAATTTGTTTCACCAAAGTGTGCACGCTCGCTTTGAGGTAGATAATCAAATCTGGTGGGCTAATCACGGGCTCCATCAAGTTGAAAAGCGAAATATAAGTATCCAAATCTCTGTCCGAAAGCAAATCCATGGCATGCAAATTCGGCGCAAAAATATGAACGTCCTCGTAGAGGGTTCTGTCTTGAATGACATTTTTGCTGGATTGGCGAATGTCTAAAATTTGTTGCACCCTTTTTTTGAGGAAAAACATTTGTAAGTTAAACGACCAACGCTGCATATCCACGTAAAAATCGTGTAAGTATGGGTTTTCCTCCACCCTATCATAGAGAATCTGCCAGCCAAAATGCTTGGCTAGCAAACTCGCTAATGTGGTTTTTCCAGAACCTATATTTCCTGCTATGGCAATGTACATATTTCTATTTTAAGGCAAATATAAGATAAAATAAGACTATTTTTGGAGTTTTACAAAAAAATCGTAGAAATAGGGTATGGTCTCTATGCCTTTGTAAAAATTTGACAAGCCATAATGCTCGTTGGGTGCATGCAAAGCATCGCTTTCCAAGCCAAATCCCAAAAGCACAGATTTGCAATGTAACACGCTTTCAAACAAAGACGTAATCGGAATAGAACCGCCATCTCTTTTGGCATAAGGCTTCATGCCAAAGGTTTTTTCTACCGCCGCACTCGCCGCTTGGTATGCTACACTTTGGGTATCCATAAAATAAGCCGTTCCGCCGTGTCCCAGTTTGACTTCTACCGAAACACCAAGGGGCGTAATTTGTTTGATATGTTTTTGGAACAGCTCCGCAATAGTGTGCGGGTCTTGCCCCGGAACCAAACGCATGGTAATTTTTGCATGCGCCTCGCTTGGAATAATGGTTTTAGAGCCTTCTCCTTGATAACCGCCCCAAATGCCATTTAAATCCAAAGTGGGTCTGGTTGCGGTTTGCTCAAACACGCTATATCCTTTTTCGCCACGCAAGCCATTCACGCCAATGGATTTTTTGTATTCTTCCGCATCAAAAGGCAAAGCATTGATTTCGGCACGCTCGGCATCTGAATAAATATGCACTTGGTCGTAAAAACCAGGTATGGTTATTTTTTGATTTTCATCTTTAAGGCTGGCGACCATTTCGCAAAGCGCATTGAGTGGATTGGTTACCGCTCCGCCAAAAAAACCCGAGTGCAAATCACGCTTTGCACCTTTTACCGTAATTTCTACCGCCAAAATGCCACGCAAACCAACACAAACAGAAGGTTCATTTTTGCCCATCATGGACGAATCTGAAATCAAGACCACATCTGCTTTGAGTAAGTCTTGATTGTTTTGCACAAAAGTGCCCAAACTTTCAGAACCTACTTCCTCCTCCCCTTCCAATAAAAATTTGACATTGCAAGGCAATTCTCCAGTTTGGTGCATGGCTTCAAAGGCAGCCACGTGCATAAAAGTTTGCCCTTTGTCATCGGTGGCACCTCGGGCAAAAATTGCACCTTCTGGGTGAATATCTGTTTTTCTAATGGTGGGCTCAAAAGGTGGGCTTTCCCACAGTTCCAAAGGCACAACGGGTTGTACATCGTAGTGTCCATACACCAAAATCGTTGGCAAAGCTGGGTTGATAATTTTTTCGGCATAAACCACTGGATTTCCAGCTGTGGCAATCACTTGCGCTTTATCCGCTCCAACACTTTGCAATTTATTTTTAATAAATTCAGCAGCATGCAAAACGTCTTTTTTATAGGCAGCGTCTGCGCTAATTGATGGAATTTTAAGCCATGCAAACAATTCGTCTAAAAAAACTTGTTTGTGTTCTTGGGCGTAAATCTGTGTTTTTTTCATGATTATAATGCTAAAAAGGGTATCCTATGGCTATATTAAATTTTGGCACGTAGCTATATGGCACGAGTTTATCGCTGCCTTGCCGATTATGCACTTCATTGTAGGTTTTCATGGCGTCGTTGTATTGCGTTTTAGGTTGCCATATCCAGCGTTCATTTTGATTTAAAGAGGGGTCGTGCATGGGGAAACCTATGTCCAAACGCACAATAAATAAATTATTAAAATTCAAACGAAATCCTAAACCTGCCGTAAAGGCTATTTCTTTATAAAATCTATTGCTGGCAAATTCCCCATTGCTGTAGTTGCTATTCTTCTGTAAAAGCCAAATATTGCCTGCATCTGCAAATACAGCACCTTCTAAAAAACTAATGATGTGGTATCTGTATTCGGCACTCAATGCCAATTTTACCTCTCCCACTTTGTCATATAAACGCAAAGTGTCAAAATGCGAACCTGGTCCTATGGTATAGTTGTTCCACGCTCGGTTATCGCTTGTACCACCAGCAAAAAACTGTTTGTCAAACGGAATGGATTTTAAGTTTCTCAAAGGATTGGCAATGCCCGCAAATGCCCGAACAGCAAAAGAACTTTTTCCGTTGATGTTATAATAGTACTTAAAATCATTTTGAATTTTCACATATTGGGTAAAAGTTATATCAAAAACCTGATAACCCCCAAACTCATCTTTTTTGAGTTTAAAAGCAGGTGCCAAACCACGCAAGGTACTGCCTGAAAACTCCAAGGAAAAAAAGTTATTGATTTGGCTGCCTAACTTTTGTGCATCTCCATAACGAAAGTTCATGGTATAGACCGTGGCAGGTATAAAATAATCCTGAAAAGCCGATTTTAGATAAATATCGCCCAAGGCATCTATTTTATCTTTAAACGGCTGGCTTTTGTCTAAAAATTTGACAAAACTCAGTTCTATGGGCGTTAAAGTATGTTGAAAAAAAGTATGTTCGGTGCTATGCGACCAATCGTAATACAAAGCCAATCGTTCAGTGTGCCTGCTGTAATCTGGACGTTTTTGAAAATCATAGACAAAAGACACATTGGTTTGTGCATTCATGCGCTTGGGGAAAAAATCCGAAGGCAAAAACAACCAAAATCGTGGCATGGTGAAGGTAAGTTGTGGCGTAATTTGATAGGTATTTGGCACATAGCGAAAGCTCGATGAACTTTGCGCATCGGACTCTGTAATCAAGGGCTGTGCTTCAAAACCACCAGAAACTTGAATTTTCAAAAATTCAGCACCCTTGAATACGTTGCGGTAAACAACCCCCAAAGTGGCTCTCGCACCCAAATTTGCGCCCCGCACAGTACCACTCAAATCCGCCATCCAGCTGTTTTTCTTGCGTGATTTGGTGATAATCCAAGCATCTAGTTTATTGCTATCTTTTTCATGGAAAACAAACTCTGTGTAACGAAAAATATCCAGCCTAGTGAGTTTGCTTTGGGTAAGCAAAAGTGCATCTTCATTGAAATATTGGTTAGGCTCTATGAGCAATTGCGAAGACAAAACACCTTTTCTATAAGGCATGGTCTTGGGTTTACCAAATTCATCACGCTCGTAAATAAATTGGTAATTTTTATATTTTTTCGTGCCAATATAATGCAAATCGTTGGGGTCTGCATTTATGTAAAAATTAATTTTGTCAAAAGTGTAACGGGTATGCTTGGATTTTGTGGAATCTTCTGCGCTCCGCTTGACTGGATTTTGCACCACAAACGTTACATCAACCATGCGTTTGCCCACACTGGTATCCAATTCAAAAACAATAAAATCCCTTTTAAATTTGTAAAAGCCTGCATCACGGAGATTTTCCGTAATCAAATTGCGGCGTTTTTCCAGTATAGCCAAATCAAAAGGCACAAGCGTTGGCAAATCCCATTTTTTCTGCTTGGTTTTTACGTATTGCAAAAGGGACGTATCCTGAAAAACATAATCCCAAGTTCTCACTTGATATGCTGGTTTTGCGTCCACCAAATAAGTCAATTTTGCCTTATGCCGTTTTGGGCTTTTATCCACTTGAAAAGAAAGTTCATGATCAAAAAAGCCTTTGTTAAACAAATAGGCACTCAACATACGCATGCCTTTTTCTATTTGCGCCGTATCCAAAAACACAGGCGCTTCACCCGCTTTTTCCACAAGCCACTGTTTAAAAGTAGCCCTATATTCTTTGGGTCTATAACGTGGATAAATGGTATCTTTTGGTTCCTTGCCTTTGGCAATTCGTTTTTGGTTTTCTAGGGCGAGTTTTTCTAAACGTTTCTTTTTATTTTGCCTATATTTTTCTTGGCGCAATTTTTCTTTTTCTTGGTATTTTGCTTGATTTTGCGCTATTTCTCTTTGCAAATTGGGTTTATCTCCCAGTTCGTACAAGCCCAAATAAAATCTAAGTCCAAAAATTTTCTTATTGGTTTGCGGATACACACTAGCCTTCAAAGCCTGTTGTGTTTTTTTATCCACAGGCATTTTAACATTTACCTGCGTGAGCAAGTAATTGTTTGGGTTTTCTTTCCAATAGCTACGGCACGCCGACAGCAAAAAGAATACACAGGCAAGTCCTATTTTGCGCAAAAACAAGCCTTTCATGTTGGAATTTGTGTGTTTATCATTAAATTTGTGGATAAAATTAAGAAATATTTATGTTAAGTAAAAGTATTCGGCAAAAAATACGCAGTTTGCAACAAAAAAAATACAGGCAAGAGCTGGGACTTTTTTTGGTGGAAACCCCTCACGTGTTTTTGGAATTTTTGGCATCGGATTATGTTTTATTTCGTACTTTTTGCACAGCCTCGTTTTTGGATAAAATTGACCTGAAATTTCACGACTATGTAGAAGTGGTTAGTCATGAAGAACTCAACGAAATCAGCGCACTAGAAACCGCACACGATGTGGTGGGCGTTTTTGAAGAGCAGAAATTTCAAGCCGAACCCAATTATACAGGCTTAATATTAGCCTTAGATGAAATAAATAATCCAGGGAATTTGGGCAACCTTATTCGCACGGCAGACTGGTTTGGCGTAAAAGAAATTTTCCTATCCCCCAATTCCGTGGAGGTTTACAACCCAAAAGTGGTGCAAGCCAGTATGGGCTCACTCAGCCGAGTGAAAATTTTCACAAAAGATTTGCAAGCCCTTATTCAAGATTTAAAAAATCAAAACATTGCCTGTTTTGGCGCAGACCTCAGTGAAAATAATTTATTTAAAAGCCATTTCTCCCAAAACCAAAACGCCCTGCTCGTGCTGGGCAACGAAGCGCATGGCTTGAACCCAAAACTCAAAGAAAATTTAACATTGCTATCCATTCCACGCATCGGACAAGCCGAATCCCTCAACATCACCACCGCAGCAGCCATTTTCTGCGCAGAATTTACCCGCGCGTCAGAGACGCTTTAATCTGCGCCTTTGGCGCAGGCGGACATAGTCCGTTTTAGTCTGCTTCGCAGGCTAGACATTCCAACGATACTGCCGTAGGCAGATAACGTGCAGGGTTTGCCTGTAAAAAAAACTGCTCCCAATGGGAGCAGTTTATACTGTTTTATGGGCTAATATTTTTAAGCCATAGTCTTTAATTTGTCTGCATAAGCGGATTTTTGGTGTACACCCACCAATTTGTCCACCACTTCGCCATTTTTAAAGAATATCACCGTAGGAATAGAACGAACGCCAAACTTTGCTGCCAAATCTCCTTGTTCATCTACATTGAGTTTGCCAATATGCGCTGTTTCGCCCAATTCCGTTGCCAATTCCTCAATCACAGGACCAAGCATGCGACAAGGTCCGCACCATTCTGCCCAAAAGTCTATTAAAACTGGTTTGCCTGAACCCACGATGGTATCAAAGTTCTCGGCTGTAATGTTTAATGCCATAATAACTCATTTAATTTGAAAACAAAGTTAATTAAAAAAAACACAAAAAAGCTATTTTTTTTATATTTTTACACCTAGCATGCGATATTTTCTAGGATTTTATTTGGTTTTTTGCGCTTTTCACTTGCAAGGGAAAGGCTTTGCGACTATTCGTCAAGATACGCCCAAAGAAATGCAACATGTATTTTTGGGCAAACTGGAACTGTTAGAAAAAACTGCCAAAAAATCTGTCTATACCACCTACTCCCAAGAGGGCATCGCCCTAGGGTTTTCGCATGTTTGGGTGGCACTGATTAAACCCTATTCGGGTAAGTTTTTTTTGGAGAACCCCTTAGGCAGAGCCAAATTGACTTTTAAATACAGCAAAAAAGACAAGCTCAAAAGTCTTGTTTTGAGCCATTGGCAATGGCGCACAAATTTTCAGTATTATTATTACACGGATTTTCACCATGCGGGCAGGGTATATTTGGATTTAGGCAAAAGCTGGACAACACGAAAAACCTTTTTCGCAGAAGTGGGCGCAAATATTGGCTATCAAGCCTCTATTTTGCCGAGCAAAGTCTATGAAGTGAATGATGATTATGTGATCAAAGAAAAACCAACGGCTGTCTTGCATTATGGCACTTTGGGCATGTATTTTATGCTAGGCAAAGCCTTTGATATACACGCCACACGCATGCGTTTGTTTTTTAGGGGCGAGGGCTATTTTATTGCGCCTTACAACGCCTTGTTTAATATATTTTATCAAATAGAAACAGGATTTTCTGTGAATTTATATCGTAAAAAAATAAGAAAATGAAAAAATGGATAGGCATTTTAGCTTTTTTATGCACAATTGCTTGTCAAAAAAAGGCGCAGACGGATAAAATTTTAGATTTTTTCTATGTGCAAAACAAGCAAGTGTATATGCCTGTTTGGGTGCAAGGCAATCCCGATAGCGATAAAATTATTTTGGTTTTGCACGGCGGTCCGGGTGGAGATGGCTCTATTTACAAATACACCAAAGCCTTTCAAAATCTTGAAAAGGATTATATCGTGGTGTATTTTGACCAGCGTGGCTCAGGGGCATCACAAGGGTATTTTGGTCTTTCAGATTACAACAACGATAGCTATGTGAAGGACTTGGATAAACTCGTTTTTTTAATTGCCGAAAAATACGGGAAAACCCGAGATTTAATTCTTTTGGGACACAGTTGGGGCGGTATGCTGGGCGCAGCATTTTTAATTCAAGGCAAACAAAAACACCGCATTCGTGCTTGGATTAACAACGATGGCATTCACAAAACATTTGGCAATGAAGAATATAGGCGTATCAAGGAAGTTGCCATAGAACAAATCAGAAAAGGTAATTCTATGGATTTTTGGCAAAAAACCTTGCAATCGCTTGCAAAAATAGATACCAACAACATAAGTAAATACGATATAAGTACTATAAATAATTTGGGTTACAATGGGGAAAATAGACTGACTTACGACCATGTGATAGAGGCATCTTCCGTACCTGGATATTATGATTATCTTTTTAATTCCAGCCATTATGACAGCAGTTACGAAGTTAGTGGCTTGATTACAAATATTGCCATGTTTGACAATCATTTTAACAAAGACGTGGATTTAAGTAAAGATTTATATAAAATTACACAGCCCACGCTTTTTTTATGGGGAAATTACGATTTGGTGGTTGCAAAATATGTTGCCTATGAAGCCTTTGAATACATGACCAATGCGCAAGTCAAATATATCCATTATTTTCAAAAATCTGGACACAGTGCCATGCTCAGCGAGCCAGATAGCTATGTGGCTACCCTTAAAACATTTTTCCAAAGATTAGATACACCCGATGAACGCCGTGAAAATTGAACCGAGTTGGCACAAGGTGCTTTGTGCAGAATTTGAAAAAGATTATTTTCTGGCACTGAGTCAAAAAGTAAAAACTGCTTATCAAACGCAACCCTGCTATCCAAAAGGTGCCGATATTTTCCGTGCCCTTGAACTTTGCCCTTTTGACAAAACCCAGGTGGTGATTATGGGACAAGATCCTTATCATCAAGCGGGACAAGCCAATGGCTTGTGTTTTTCTGTGCAAAAAGGCGTAGCTATACCGCCCTCTTTGCAAAACATTTACAAAGAAATAAGTAGCGATTTAAACCTGAAAATGCCCACGCACGGCGATTTAACGCCATGGGCAAGTCAAGGGGTTTTGCTTTTGAATGCCGTGCTCACGGTGCAAGACAGCATGGCAGGCGCACATCAAAATTGGGGCTGGGAAAAGTTTACCGATGCGGTGATTGACACTTTGAGCCGTGAAAAAACGGGGCTGGTTTTTATGCTTTGGGGAAATTATGCCCAGCAAAAAGGCAAAAACATAGACCAGACCAAGCATAAGGTACTGAAAGCCGTGCACCCTTCTCCCCTTGCGGCAAACCGAGGGGGTTGGTTTGGCAACAAACATTTTAGCCAAACGCAAGCATACTTGGCAGAGCAAGGCAAAAAAATAGATTTTTCTATTGGGGAATAATCTAAATTATTGTAAATTTGCTTGCCATAGCCCATGAAAAGAATTATTCTTGCTTCCCTACTCTTTGCGTGCCCAGTTTTTGCTGTGGCACAGCCCGTTTTTTTGAAAAACCCATCTGTTTGGGCAGATAGCATTGCCAGCAAAATGACTTTGGACGAAGCCATTGGGCAACTTTTTATGGTGGCGGCTTATTCTAATCCCAAGCTGAATAACAAAAATCAATTGTTGTATTTGATAAAAAATCACAAAATTGGTGGGGTTATTTTTATGAAAGGCAGTCCTGTTTTACAGGCAAAGCTATACAACGAACTGCAAAGTCAGAGCCAAATACCGCTGTGGGCAGGCATAGACGGCGAATGGGGACTCGCCATGCGTTTGGACAGCACCATAAGTTATCCAAAGGCACTGGCTTTGGGTGCGGTACAAAATTATGCACTCATAGAAAAAATGGGCGAACAAATTGCCCAGCAAGTCAAGCGTGTGGGCGTGCATATCAATTTTGCGCCTTTGGTGGACATCAACAGCAATCCCAAAAACCCTGTGATTGGCTATCGCTCTTTGGGCGAACAAAAAGAGCAGGTTACTTTAAAAGCATTGGCGTACATGCAAGGCATGCAAAACTACGGGGTTTTGGCTTCTGCCAAGCATTTTCCAGGGCATGGCGACACCCAGCACGATAGCCATAAAACTTTGCCTATTGTGCAAAAAAGTGCAGAAAAAATAGACAGCATGGAACTTTATCCATACAGAAAACTCATTGCGGAAGGGCTTGGCAGTGTGATGGTGGGACATTTGTCGGTGCCTAGCATGGGCGATGATTTGCCAGCAAGCATTTCCAACAAAATTATCAACGAAAAACTGAAAAAATCCATGGGTTTTGAGGGCATTGTGCTCAGCGATGCGCTCAACATGGGGGCGGTTAATAAATTATTTCCGCAAGGGGAATTGGAAGTGAAAGCACTACTTGCAGGCAATGATGTACTGTTGTTTTCTGAAAGCGTGAGCAAAGCGCAGAAAGCGATTTTACAAGCCCTGCACGAGGGCAAAATATCGGAAAAAGACATTCGGGATAAAGCAAAAAAAATATTATATGCTAAGGCTTTTGCAAACTTGCAGAAAGATAAATATGTGGCAGAACAAAATATTGCGGAAGACTTACAAAAACCTGCTTATTTGGCTTTGCAAAGAGAGCTTACCGCCGCTTCTTTTACCCTGGTGAAAAACCAAGGCAATTTACTGCCCTTGAATATCAGAAAAACCAAGCAATTTGCTGCCATTGTGTTGGGAGAAAACCAAAGTGTTTTTGGGGAAATTTTGCAGAAAATGCAAAAAATGAAAGTGTTTTACCTGGGTAAAAATCCCACGGAAAAAGAAATTATTGAGGCAATTAAAGGCATTGAAAAAGTAGAGGGCGTGGTTTTGAGCATACACAAAATGAACCAAAATCCTGAGAAAAAATATGGATTGCCTCAAAATACAGATTTTTTATTGCGTAAACTGGGGGAAAAATACGACCACATTGCGCTGAACTTGCTTGGAAACCCTTATGCCTTAGACGAATTAAGCAATGCCAGTTTGGCAAAATCCATTTTAATTGGCTATGAAGACAATGCGCTAACCCAAGAAATGAGTGCGCAAATACTCTTGGGTGCCATGCGTCCAGAGGGAAAACTACCTGTAAGCACGAAGTTTTTCAAAGTTGGGCTGGGGCTGAACTATCCCAGCGTCATTCGCTTGAGTTATGGCTTGCCTGAAGAAGTCGGCATGAACAGCAGAAAAATGTTGCAAATAGACAGCTTGGTGAATTTAGCTATACAAGGAAAAGCAACGCCAGGCTGTAGAATTTTAGTTGCAAGGCATGGTAAAATTATTTTTGACAAAAGCTACGGCAATCAAACGTATTCCAGTGCCTATCCAATTAAAACCAACACCATTTACGATGTTGCCTCACTGACTAAAATTATGGGTTCTACACTGGCTTTGATGCGTCTGCAAAGCGAAAAACGCCTAGGCATAGAAGATTCTATTGGTCGGTTTTTGCCAGAATTAGACGGCAATCGCTATGCAGGTTTGACCATTAGAAACATTGCCTCGCATCAAGCGGGTTTGGAAGCCTATATTCCTTTTTATAAAAATACATTGGTGGAAAAAAAATCATTTTCCAGAGATATTTATAATCAAGATTCTATCATAGATTATCCTTTTCAGGTGGCGGAAAAGATGTACATGCGTGCCAATTACATGGATACGATATTTAAAAGAATTTTAGATGCTCCCCTAAAAGACAAACAAAGTTACAAATACAGCGATTTGGGTTTTTTTTGGATAAAATGGGTTATAGAGCGCATTACGCAGAAAAATTTGGAAGATTATGTGGCAAAGAACTTATACCAACCACTCGCATTGGATTATATTGGTTTTTTGCCTTTAAAACGCTTTAAAAAAGAACAAATTGCCCCCACGGAAATTGACAATTATTTTCGCTTTCAGACTTTGCAAGGCTATGTGCACGACCAAGGTGCCGCAATGCTCGGCGGTGTGGGTGGGCATGCGGGCTTGTTTTCCACTGCTTATGATTTGGCTGTGATTATGCAATTGTTTTTAAACAAAGGCACTTATGGCGAGATTAAACTCTTTGAACCTGAAATCATGGATTTGTTTCTTGCTCCACAAAATGAAAAAAACAGGCGTGGCATTGGGTTTGACAGGCAAGACAAAGAGCAAAAAACCGTTGCCTCGGAAGCCTCCATCAATAGTTTTGGACATACAGGATTTACAGGCACAATGGTTTGGGCAGACCCAGATTTTGACTTGATTTACGTGTTTTTATCCAATAGAACTTACCCGAGCGCAGAAAACAAAAAATTGATAAAATTAAATACCCGAAACGCTATTCAAAGCGTTATTTACCAAGCCATTCAAGCATCATGAAAATAGGATTAGTTTGCTACCCAACCTTTGGCGGCTCTGGCGTGGTTGCCACAGAACTCGGCATGGCACTCGCCCAAAAAGGGCATGAAGTGCATTTTATCAGCTACCGCCAACCCGTTCGCTTGGACGTATTTTTGCCAAATTTGTATTTTCACGAGGTTTGCGTTACGCAATATCCCCTTTTTGAATACCCACCTTACGAACTTACCTTAACCAGTAAAATGGTGGAAGTGGCTCGCTACCACAACTTGGATATTTTCCACGTGCATTACGCCATACCACACGCATCAGCTGCTTATTTGGCACAGCAAATATTAAAATCCGAAGGCATGGACGTTCCTTTTATTACCACGCTCCATGGAACAGACATTACCCTTTTGGGCGAATTGCCCAATTTCAAGCCTGTTATTGCCTTTGCCATGGAACAATCCGCAGCCATTACCTGTGTTTCAGAAAGCCTCAAAAGAGATACCTTGGCACGTTTTGCATTAAGAAATAAACAGATTGTTGCTATTCCTAATTTTGTAGATGCTTATGCTTGTCAAGAATCCAAAGTAATTGCTAGAAGAGCTTGTTTGGCAAAACCTGAGGAAAAAATTTTAATACACACCTCTAATTTTAGAAAAGTAAAGCGTGTGCAAGATATTGTAAAAGTTTATGAAAAAATACGTGCAGATATTGCCTGCAAAGTCGTTTTGGTTGGCGATGGTCCAGAGCGAAGTATTTTGGAGGACTATGTTCGGCAACATGGTTACGAAAAAGATTTTAAATTTTTGGGCAATTTAACTTGTGTGCATGAAATATTGCAAACCGCAGACGCTTTTATTTTGCCTTCGGAGCAAGAGAGTTTTGGCTTGTCTGCCTTGGAGGCAATGAACGCTGGCGTGCCCGTGATTTCTTCCAATGCTGGGGGAATTCCAGAAGTGAATATACACGGGAAAACAGGCTTTGTTAGCCCCATCGGCGATACGGACGATATGGCAAAAAATTTGCGCTATTTGTGGAAAGACGAGCAAACTTTATCCAAATTTAAGGCGCAAGCCAAAGAACGGGCAACGCATTTTTCCATAGCAAACATATTGCCGCAATACGAAGCGGTTTATCAATCCGTTTTGGTGAATGTATGAATATTTTAATCAAGCAAGGCACATGGAGCACGATTTGGGTGTATTTGGGCATAGCCTTGGGTTATGTCAATAATGTGCTACTTTTTCCACAGGCTTTGGGCGTGGAACTTTATGGCTTGACTCGGATTTTTATTTCTGCTGGCAGTATTTTTTACCCTTTTGCACTTTTGGGCGTGGGCAATATGCTTTTGCGGTATTTTCCAAGTGCGAAAAGCACAAAAGAGCGGGAACAAATTTTATTGCAAGCCCTGTTTTTAATTATTCTCGGGGTTTTTGGCGTTACTTTTTTCCTGTGGATAGCCCGTGATTTTGTGTATCAACATTTTGCGGGGAGTTCGGCTTTATTTGTCAAAAATTACAATTTATTTTGGGTTTTTAATGCGCTTTTGGTGCAATTGAGTTTTTTAACGGCTTATTTGCGGGTGAATTTGCAGGTTGTTTTCCCCACTTTTTTACGTGAATTTGCCCTTCGGGTATTTCAAACAGTTTTGGCGGTTGCTTTGCTGAAACAATGGATTAGCCCCAATATTTTTATGTGTGCTTTTGTAGGAAGCTATGCCTTGCAATTGCTGGTTCTTTTTTGGTTTTCAAGACATTTTTTTAAAGACTTCAAAAATTTTATCACCCAACATAAACGGCAAGAAATTTTTGCCAGAGATAGGCTATATTTTGGCTTTTTTACTTTTTTGACGGGCATTTCCTCTGCACTCATCAGCAACATAGACACTTTGATGATTGCCTCCATGATTAAATCTGAAAGCACAAACAATGCGGGCTTGTCTGCGGTGGCTTTGTATGCGCTGTGCAGTTATATTACAACTTTGATTGTTATTCCCTACCGCAGTTTGCTGGATGTTGGTGCGCCTGTTTTATCCGTGGCTATGGCTGAAAAAGACATGGGCACCCTCCAAAGAATTTATAAAGAAAGTTCGCTCTTGCAAACTTTAATTTGCGGATTTATATTTTTGGTACTTTTTTTAAATATAGACTTGATTTTTCAAATTTGCCATATTCAAAACGAGCACGCCAAATGGATATTTATTTTCTTGGGGCTTACCCGTCTTTTTGATTGCATTACGGGCTTTAACAGTGCGCTTATCACGCTTTCTGGGTTTTACAAATACGACCTTGTGCTGATGCTCCTCACTGCGCTTTTGACTTATTTGAGCAATTTATTTTTTATTCCACATTGGGGCGTTGCTGGTGCAGCCGCTGCCAGTGCAGGCACTTTGTTTTTGATGAACACGGGCAAGTTGTTTTTGGTGCAAACCAAACTCAAGATGCAGCCTTTTACGATGTATTCATTTTATGCACTTTTATTGCTTGGAATATGCGGATTTTTATTTTATCTTGCGCCTGATTTAGACAATATTTGGTTAAATGCAAGCTATAAAACAATGGGCATTGGTGTGGTTTATTTTTTCATGGCTTATCAATTTGGTTTATTAAAAACGTTACTCGTATGGATACGCAAAAGAGTATAAACCCTTTTTTTTCTATTGTTGTACCAGTTTATAACACAGCAGCGTACTTGGATAGCTTGTGCAATAGCATTTTGGCGCAAGATTACACGAGTTTTGAAGTTATTTTCATCAATGATGCGAGCACGGACAACAGCAAGCAAGTGCTGGCTAGTTATCAAGACAAACGTTTTATCTATTTAGAAAATAGCCAAAATAGCGGTCCTTCTATTGCCCGCAACAAAGGCATTGCCAAAGCCCGTGGCGAATACTTGCTGTTTTTAGATAGCGATGACGAAATTTTTGGGTCTGCACTTTACACCATACACCAAGCCCTGCAAGAAAGCCCAGATATGCTGGCTTTTGATGGCATTATGCGCCAAAACAACAAAGAAAAAACAATCAAACTTTTTACTGAAAGTTTCTCTGGGCAAAGTGGCACCGTGGCTTTAAAAAAATTACAAAAAATCAGTGCAGCCTATTGGGTGTATAAAAAATCTTTTTTAAACGATGAAAATTTGCGCTTTGCAGAAAATATTTTCCACGAAGACGAACTTTTTGTGTATGAAACATTACTAAACGCCGAATGCTTGAGTTATCTACCCGAAAAAATTTATTTGCAAAAAAAACGACCAGGTAGCATTACGACAAGCCCTAGTCTTAAAAGGGTATTGGATAGGTTGTTTATTTGCCAAAAACTTGATGCGTACAACAAAGATTTATTGCAGGTGCGGATTTTTCAATTGCTTTGCAATAGTTTTGAAACCACGCATTTGCTCCCTAAAACCGAACAAAAAATAGGCAAAAAAGCCATTATGGATTTTATCAAAATACAGCCCACAGCTATCAAAGGTTTGGGGCAATGGGTAAAATTTAATATTTACCGCTACGCTTTTTTGCATTTTCTTTTACAACTTAGACGACTTTTTTAACAATATTATGGAAAACAATCAAAAACACACCGTGGTGATAGGCTCTGGATTTTCGAGTCTTTCAGCGGCATGTTTCTTAGCTAAGGCTGGACACAAAGTGAGTTTATATGAAAAAAACTCGTCCTTGGGCGGTAGAGCCAGGGCTTTTCAAGCGGAAGGTTTTACTTTTGACATGGGACCAAGCTGGTATTGGATGCCCGAAGTATTTGAGCGTTTTTACAATCAATTTGGGCATACCACAAGCGATTTCTATGAACTCAAACGCTTAGACCCCTCCTACCGCATGTTTTTTCAAGATGAATTTGTGGATTTGCCCGCCAACTTGGAAGAACTTTACGCCCTTTTTGAACGCTACGAAAAAGGCAGTGCAAAGGCTTTGGCAGTATTTTTGAAACAGGCGGAAAGAAATTACAACATCGCCATGCAGGACTTGGTTTTCGCACCAGGTAAAAGCGTTTTTGAAATATTGAATTTCAAAAAT
>CANHHI010000020.1 GCA_947460225.1 Flavobacteriales bacterium | reverse complement strand
TCTGCCCTTTGTAAAAGGTAAGCACGCACTTGTATAAAGAAATCTTTGTGCAAAGTCCAGGTGGCTTTTGATTTGTCTTTGCCAATGGATTTTTTTACTTTTTTGAGCACCATTAAATGCGGACTGGTTTTTGGGTCAAATAGGCTGTCCTGCTTGGCAATTGCATAAGCCTCAAAAAGATATGCCTCGCTCAATATGTCTTTTTTGTTGTTGTCTTCTATGACTTCTAAGGCTTTTCTTTGCATGGCTTGCCAATTTTGGGCTTTTGTCAAATCCAAAAAATCTTCTGTATAAGGCGTTTGCCCCAAAAGCAAAACGAAACAGAAAAAAATAAGCAAAGTAAATCCCAAAAAGCGCATCGTATCTATTTTTGTTTATACCAAGTGGCGTAATCTTTGGCAAAATAAGTAATTATAGCATCTGCGCCGGCACGCTTTATGCTGAGCAAAGTCTCACACACGGCACGCTCGTAATCCAAAAACCCCGCTTGAGTGGCAAAATGTATCATGGCACATTCCCCGCTTACGTTGTACGCAACAATAGGCAAATGGCTGTTTTGTCTCAATAGCTGAATAATATCCAAATAACACAAAGCCGGTTTTACCATAAGCATGTCTGCGCCCTCTGCGGTGTCTAGTTCCATTTCTCTCAATGCCTCACGTGCATTGGTGTAGCTCATTTGGTATGTTTTTTTATCGCCATACTTGGGGGCGCTGTCCAAAGCATCTCGGAAAGGTCCGTAAAATGCACTGGCGTATTTTGCGGTGTAAGACAAAATAGACACGTCTTGGTAATTATGCTTATCTAAGTGTGTGCGTATGTAGCCCACCCTGCCGTCCATCATGTCGGAAGGTCCGATGATGTCTGCGCCCGCTTGTGCTTGCGCCAAAGCCATATTTGCCAAAATAGGCAAAGTTTCATCGTTTAATATTTTGCCGTTTTCGTAAATGCCATCGTGTCCATCACTGCTGTAAGGGTCTAAGGCAACGTCTGTCATCACACAAGACTCTGGAAAGTTTTGCTTGATTTTGGCAATGCAATCCAAATAAAAATTATCCGCATGATAACTATATGTGCCTTGCTTGTCTTTTAGATTTTCCGCAACCACAGGAAAAACATCAAACACAGAAATGCCTAGTTTTAAACAGGTTTCTACCTCTGCTAGCACTTTGTCTATGCTTAGCCTAAATGAGCCCGGCAAGGTTTTTATAGGTTCTTGAATAGCCGTTCCTTGACGCACAAAAATAGGCTGTATCAATTGACTTGGTATCAATTGGGTTTCTTCTACCAAAGCACGAATAGCAGGGCTTTTACGGTTTCTTCTGGGGCGTTGTAGCATAATTTTACGCATGCAAATTTAATCAAAAAAGCCTTTACGTGCAAACAAGTACTTGTCAAGTTATGAACATTTCAACAAGCAACAAACGCAAACCAGCTATTTCTGCAAAATAATTTTTTCCACAACACCGTCTTCTTCTACCAACAAATGATAAGTACCTTGTGGCAAATTCAACGCACGCATATCAATAATAAACTCTGGATAATCTTGAATGATATTTCCAGATTTTAAAAGCACTTGATTGGTATTGAATAATTTATAACTAGCACGCACAGGTTCATAATCAAATTTTATTTGCACATCATTGTTTCCAAAAGGATTTGGCAAGGCGTAAGCTATCAATTTTTCAGATTTTGTGCCTAAATTATAATCCTTCACGCAACGCACATGGAGTCCATGTTTTTTACTAAAATTAGTCCATGAATCTATACCTTGCGCTTTACCTAAATCAAATGAATCTATCCTGTCAAAGCACCACCAAAATGCGCCTTTATTTTTTTCCACCAAACTGGATTGAATTGCGTTTTGATTATCTAATACATTAAATCTATAACCCATACCATTCATTTTTAAATGCGTAAACAAACCCTCTTTGCGTGATTGTGAGTAAGGAGTTGCGTCAAAAATTGCAGATAAAGTAGCAAACTCCACATCAGTAGCCGTATGAAACCCATCTGGACAAGGTTCGCCCGTTTCTGGTTTTGCAAAATTGGCATTATGGGTTTTGTAATCTTTAAACAAAACCTGGATTGTTCCATGTGGAACTTGGGATTGCCAATGATATAAAAATCCACGAGCACCTACTTTTTCATCGTTAGCATCTTTCGGCACACGAAGCGCACCTAAATTTCTATCCATCCACTCCAGAGTGTGCGTTTTACCATTTTGTGTGATTTGCCCTTTTTGAATAATGCCATAACTAAAATATAAATCAGCAACACCAAAAGGCGACCTGATGACCGCATAATTTTCACTTAGCTGTTTATCTAACCATTTCATGCGATTTAATATAAAATCTTTCACCACCTTGATATGGCTAGCTACATCTTTGTTGCCAACACCCCAACGTGTGTAATGTTTAACGGCATCATTTTTTAGCTCTTGCTCGTAAGTAGCTAGCATTTTTATGACTTCCGCATCGCTCAACACGTTTTGTCTGAGCGCAGTATAACGCTTCATAAAATTGCTTTTAAACACCACATCTTCTTCCATTAATTTGCGCCACCAAAAAGGCTGTACCCTATATGCACAAATATCCATCATTTGATAGCCCCACTTATCTGTATTGTGAATGTTACAAAGATTGCCTTCATTGCCACCGCCTAAGGAACGGTCGTGGTCCCAGAGTGGTCCTGCCATGAGTTTGCCTCCAGCATCTTTATGCAAAAACGTACTCCTGTATAAACCATCTATATCCCTATAAATTTCTTTAAACAATAAAAAATCTATAAAAGCGTTTTCATCTGCATATTTTCGCCAACCTGTTAGACTATCCATAAAGTTTTCGCTGTGCAGTGCTTTGGCAAAATTATCCACATACTCTTCCATGTGTTTTCTCTGCACAAGCGTTGGCTCGCTAGGCGTATCATACTCAAAAGGTATCGTTTGCCCATGTTCTGGGTCTTTATAGCTCCACTGCACAGCGGTATTGTCCCATTTATCGTATTTTATAATATATCCGCCATCGTGTCCATTTTCTCCAGCTTTTTTGATATTTACCCTATTTGCATCTCGCTCTACTTTTTCACCAATGCTGTAAATGCCCTTATACTCGCCGTCTAAAAAAACTTCTGCCGATTGCATGAGAGGTGCATATCTACCTGTTTTTCTGCCCAAATCATTTGCAAATCTATTTCTTACCAGCGATGGGTCTATACCATTGCTGATAATCACCCAAGTGTCGTGGGCAGGCATACCTAAAAGTGCCACATTTTTCTTTTGTAAATCTTCTGTCAAAAATTTAAAGGTATAAGGCTGTTGCGGAAAACTACAAGAACTGCTACCTCGCAATTTCATTTTTATGACTTCATTATAATCACTGGTAACCCTTGCCAATACATTATTTTGAGGCACAATAATTTTAAAATTTCCATTTTGATAGATTTTATCATTGCAAGTGCCTTTTCTACCTGTTGTATTAAAATAAATCAAAGGCAACTTGGATTCATATACATAACTGTATTTCACATAAAAATCTTTGTACAAGTCCATGCCCACATAAATTTGCACACGGTAATGTTTGTTTAGATATACGTTGGCACTGGTTCTGGTGTTATCCCAGATTGTGATGTTGTTTGTGGTAACGTTCTTCCAGTTTTGCACACCTTCTAAATCAAGCGAAGGCTCTTCAAAAATATCTAAGGCAGTGTAAACAATTTTATAGACTTCATGGCTGTATTGACCAATGGGCAACAAGGGGTCTATTTCAATATTTAACTTGTTTTTTGTTGGGTCTAAATAATAGGTATTGTTTTTAAATTCTCTAAAATCCCCTTTAATCGTTAATTTATCTTTTGGCAAAATATTTCTTTGCACAATACACCTTGTGGTATAGGCACTTTTGATATTATACGGTTTTATAGTTGCAAGATTTGCAAAATTGATTTGGCTGTATATCCAATTGTCTGTATTTGGTCTGGTAATATTAAAGGCTGTGGCGTATCCATTACTTTGTGGCTCCGCTGACCATAAAGCTAAGGTTTGCGCATTAAATTGATTTTGTTCATTGTAAGCACCAAAAGTAGTGAGTTTGTAGTAATTGTGTAAGCTGTTTAATCCCGCTCCCCAAAAAGCATAACTGCCCAATAAAGTGGCGTGTAGGCTATTGAAATCACTACCCAAGGGCAGTCTTGTGCCAAAAGGACAGGGGCTGCCCGACACACCGCCTGCCGCAACCAAACCCGTTCCATGGATTGCTACGGGCGATTTTTCATTGTGGCGGTAATGCCAGCCCGCCATAGCAGGCGTGATGTCCGTTCTATAATCGCTTGGCACCTCTGTTGCCCCTAAATTTCTATCTAGCCAGCCATTGTGCAAAATATTAAAATGAAACAAGACATTTTGCCCCTTTTGGTTTTGGATCACACTTGGAAACTCTGTGGTTTTATTTTTTATACATCTTACTGAGGCTGTAAAATTTATCCCCGTAAATAAAGAATCTTGTCTTTTCGTCATGCCAGATTTTGGTTCAGCGAGAAAAAATAAATCCATGTATATCATGAATGGAAGAAATCCGCCACCTGTAACAACATTAGACGAACTCCAATAAAAAGCAAGGGGATAATATTTATTTTCACTCGGCACAAATCCTTCTGTTTGATTTTCATAGGTATTGCTACGCACAAGTTTTAATCTATCGTACATGTGAGCAGTTTGCGTTTCCCAAGCCCCTTTTTTATCGGCGTTTATGGCTTGCCATTCCTCGGGGCTAGGCACATGAAATCCTTCTGGGCAAACGTTTTTTGCATTTATTTGTGTAAACGGATAATTATAGCCTTTTACCACTTCCCTCAAATCGCTTGCATCTTTTGCGGGTTCTTTCGCCCCCAAATTTCTATCCATAATGTACAACACACCCATATTTTCCGTGGAAACACCAAGCAACCTATACGCAAAATCTTCTTGAACACCTTGTGCATTATAAATGGGTGTGGTTAAATCCACCCCCAGCAGGTTTTGCAAATAAGCCTCTTGGGTTTGCGCAAAAAAATGACCAATCACACAACATGCAAACGGCAGAAAAATTTTATAGGACATGGTTTAATGAATTGTGGCACAAATTTACACCACTTAACAGAAAAGAAGTATTTTTTTAACCTTTATTTATATTTCTTTACAAAAAAAGCATCAAGATTGCTCTTGATGCTTAACGTTTTTTAACATTTATTTTATCAAAGTCCTTGGTAGGCTTCTATAAAGGCTTCGTGTCCAAGCACTTTGGTGTTGATTTTCCACGTGGCTTTTAAGTAATCTATGACGCTTTGCGCCAAAAACATATTGTAAACAGATTCTTTATTTTTTGGTGTTTTCAAATAGGATTCCGCTTGCTGTCTAAAAATTTCCTTGTTCCAAACTTTTCTAAAACCTTGCTCTAAAAAATTATCCTGAATCAATTGCTGGGTAAATTGCAACATTTGTTCGTGGTCATAGCGCACTTGTAAACTTTCCAAAATGGCGTTTTTAATCAATTCCGCTTTGAGTTCTTCCACATAAAAAGGAAATTCTTTTTCCAACTGTTCTTCACTAATGGGTTTTTCGTTGGTTGCCAATATCCATTTTTTAAGGAATTCATCAGGCAAAGCCAAAGCAGACTCTGCAACTAATTTTTTCAAAGACTGTTTGTAAAATAATTTATCTTCGTCTCTTGAAAGCAAATGTCTATAATCTTGTTTTATTTTTTCTTGTAAGCCTTGAAAATCCTGCACCTCAGATTCATCTCCCAATACAGCATGAATAAATTCTTCATTGATTTCGGCTGGCTCTACGTGTTTTATTTTTTCTATGGTAAAGCTAAATTTGGCTTGCAAATCCTTTGCATGTTCTTTGCTAATGCCCAGCAAACTTGACAAATCTTCGGTGCTTTTGGTAAGCAAACTCAAATCCAAATCCGATACCACATCGCCAATCACTTTATTGATAAATAATTCTTGCATTTCATCAGCAAACATAGACAAAAGCAAGCTAGATGTGTTGGTAACACCTCCTTCCACAATGCGTCCGCTGGCATCTAACTCCGAAAAAGTACCCACCAGCAAATCGCCTTTGCTTACAAAATCCACTTCTTGCATTTTGCCGTGCCTTTGTCTGAGTGCTTCGATTTCTTTGTCCACCAAAGTTTCATCTAGCTCTATTTGGCAATAATCCAAAACGACTGATTGCATTTTTTTGATTTCTATATGCGGAATTAGACCGATTTCATAACACAAAGAAATAGAACCTTCTGGCAAATCCTTGTGCTGACTTTCCTCTTGGCTCGGTATGGGCTGACCCAATACTTTTAATTTATTATCTTGAATATATTGATAAATCTGCTCATTGATGAGTTTATTCACCTCATCGCCCGTTACTTTGTTTTGGTACTGACTGCGAACGGCAGAAACAGGTGCTTTACCTTTTCTAAATCCAGGCATGCTGGCAGTTTTCGCCATTGTTTTAATTGTTTCTTCCACTTGGGACATATAGTCCTCTTTGTGCAAAGTCATTTGCAAAAGCGCATGATTTTCTTGCAAGTCTCTTTTAAGAATTTCCATGTATGGTTTTATTTTAGCTGTTGGTATTCAATTGTGAGACGCAAAAGTATAAATTTTTTTGCCTTATTCCAAATTTAAAAGTTCACTTATCGCTTTTTTTGAAAAAATTCACGCAATAATTTTTGAGACTCCTCTGCCAAAACACCCTCAATTACACTGGTTTTGGGGTGTAATATTTTTTTAAGTTCTGCTGGGGGCGTTTTAACATCTGTTGCGGCATACACCAAAGTGCCAATTTTGCTCCAAAAGCAAGCTCCTGCGCACATCACACAAGGCGATAGGGTGATGTATAAAGTGGCTTGATTTAAGTATTTACTGCCTAAAGCCTGCGTGCCAGCACTCAAAGCGAGCATTTCCGCATGGGCGGTAAAATCTTTGAGCAGTTCGGTTTGGTTGTGGGTTTGTGCAAGTATCACATCTTGCGCCACCAAAACTGCACCCACTGGGATTTCCCCTTTATCCAAAGCATGCTGGGCTTGCAACAAAGCCTTGCGCATGTAATATTCATGGTTTAGCATTTTCCGTAAAGTATTTCCACAAGGTATCCGAACTGGGCACAGGTGCCTCTATTTCAATGTATTCTTTTTTGACAGGGTGAATAAATGCAATTTTTCTGGCATGCAAATGAATGGAGCCATCAGGGTTGGAGCGTTTTGCGCCGTATTTTAAATCGCCTTTGATGGGCGTACCCATGTTTGCCAATTGCACACGAATTTGATGGTGTCTGCCCGTTTTTGGCAAGACTTCTAGGCAATAATATCGATCGGTTTGGCAAACTATTTTATAGCTCAATTCTGCCAATTTGCTATTTTTTTGCTCGGTTTTACTCACAAAAGATTTGTTGAGTTTTTCATTTTTTGTTAAAAAATCTTTGAGTGTAGCCTCCGTGTGTATTTCTTTTTTCTTCTCCACCACTGCCCAATAGGTTTTCTGTATGGTTTTTTCCTGAAACATTTCACAAAGTCTAGCTAAACTTTTAGAAGTTCTCGCCAAAACCACAATGCCACTCACAGGTCTATCTAAGCGATGAGGCAGACCCACAAACACATTGCCTGGTTTGTCAAAAGCGTCTTTTAAATATGCACGAACTTCCTCCAACAAAGGGTCGTCTCCTGTTTTGTCGGCTTGTACAAGTTGTGTGGCGAGCTTGTTTACCACAATCAAATGATTATCTTGGTATAAAATATCCAAAGGCATGCTGCAAAGATAACAAAAAAAAGGCTGCCCCCCTAAGGGGACAACCTGCTAATGTATGGTTAAGGTTATAGGGTACGCTATTGTTGCCACCAAAGTTTAACGCCTATTTCATCGTCGCTCTTCACGAAAGGCTTATTGTCTTCTGGCATACCATCTACCGCCAAGTCCGTAACTTCCAAGTCCGTAACCGCATCTACGAGTTCATCAAGGTTTGCAACCCCTTCCCCGAAGCCACGTTTTTTACTTTCTCCCTTAGGTTTTAGGTAAAAACATTGCGAAACTTTTCCGTTATTTTTGGACACAAAGTAATTGTCAGCTCCTTTTCCGAAGGCTTTGCCCGTAGAATACGATGCGCTCACATTTCCTTTTTTGTTCATGCCAATAAATTCGGCGGCATTTTTGTCGGCAAAGACATTACCAGATGTGTAGCTAGAAATAATCATAGATTTTTCATTATAGCCCACCAAGCCACCCGCTACTTTTTGCCCACGCACATTGGCGGAAGCATAACACGCATTGATGACACTGTTGTCTTTGTTTCTACCCACAAGTCCGCCCACTTCAAGTTGTCCTTTCACCGTAGCGATAGCCGAGCAGAATGTTAAATCGCCCTCTTCATTGATGCCAATTAAACCACCAACTGCCAAACCGCCTTGTACGTTTTCAGAATCCACCGAGCAGTGCGCAATCACACCTTTTGAGTTATATCCTATCAAGCCACCTGCTGCATTTAAGCCTGCAACAAATGCTTTGGCGTTAGAACTGGTGATACTACCGGAATAGTTTTTGCCAATTAAACCGCCCACAAATGCAGATTTACCAGCATTTATATCGCCTTTTACCGCACAAGAATCCACAACGCCTGCATAGTTGTAACCAACCAAACCGCCTACAAATCCAGCAATGCCATTAAAAGCCTTGCCTTTTACCTCAACGTCCACGCTGGATTTGAGTATAGAACCTGCATTGTAACCAACCAAACCACCTACAACATCATTGCTGATAATCTCGCCTTTTACAAAACAGCCTGTTATTGTGCCCCCCATGTTCAAAGCAACGAGTGCCCCAACTGTTTTTGCGCCTTGCACAAATTTCTCTACTCTAATGTTGATGTTGATATTTTTCAATACCGCATCTTCATTGATATTTCTAAACATACCCACATAAGGATCTTGTGGTCTGTCTATGTAGAAATTATTGATATAAAAACCTTGACCATCAAAAGTACCCGCAAAAGGTTCGTCTTCATCGCCGATTGGTTTAAACCCAAAATCACCTTTCTCTTCCTCTTCTTGCACAGCAACCTCTTCCTCTTCTTCCTCCTCATCTTCTTCCGAATCTGATTTAGGTTTAGGCGCTTTGGCAACAGGCGCAGGTTTTTTTACCGCAGAGACATATTCATAAGTAACATCATTCATCTGAATATAATTACCCGATAAATCATAAGAAACGGCTTTTAAGTCATTGAGCGTTCTGATTTCGTATTGCGTTTGTTTTACAGAGTCTGCGCCAACGCTTTCACCTTGTGCTGTCAAAACCTCCGCTTTAATCATTTTGCCATAATTTTCTTTGCCCCTTAAAGCAAAAATAACGTCTGGACTTATTTTCATAGCCGTCCTATCGGTTTTAGACACCGTGATATCGCTTTTGTATAGCTCTTGACCACCCAATGTTATTCTCAGCTGCATGCCATCACCCACTTTGCTGATTACGTTTGGGGTTAAAACCATGCTTAAACTATCCAAGTCTCCGCCACCAAAGTATCCCGAAATTTGCGTTCTAATTTTTACGCCCACAGGAGTTACTCTGTTTAATTTCACTTTGTATGGCATAACTTTGTTTTTTTCATCTGTAAAGGTAATTTCCTTTTCTATACTTTTGTCTTTTGAAGCAAACATAAATTTATCTCCTTTTTTCAAAGATGATTTTAATGCTTTATTGCTAGACAACAAATCGTCCAATTTAATTTCCCCTACATAATCATTTGGCATATTTACCAAAAGCTCTTTTTTCAAAGTATCTACTGCTGATTTATAGACCTCCCCATTGGCACCTTTAAACACAAGTAATGCGTAGTTTGCACCCAACTCCGAAGAATAACCGTCTGACAAGTCGGAGGCTTTTACAGCCGTTACAATTGCACTAGACTTCACCGCATTAACCCCCACAGGCTCTGGTTTTGCCTTAGGTGTTTCAACCACTGCTACTGCCACAGGCTCTGGTTTTGCCTTAGGCGTTTCCACTACTGCAACTGCAACAGGTTCTGGTTTTGCCTTAGGTGTTTCAACCACTGGCTCTGCCACAACACGCTCTTCTTGTGTTTTCGCAACAGCCTGCTCTTTTGGACGGTTGATGGAATAAACAGAAGACCTTTTTTTGTATTTTCTTTGCGCATAACCATTATTGTTACTTGCAATAGGTTTGGCAATCATCGATTTAACTGCATACGTTTTTTGCGCACCAGATTCTGAACTTACCAACAGCTCATCGCTAAGTATGCCCGAAGAAACAAAAACCTCCGTGCCCGCCTGCCAAGAAGCAGAAGCACCGTCTGGCAACAAAATTTCATCTACCACCAAAGCCCCATCTAACTTTTTAGGCAATTGAAACATCACTTCCTTGCCTGCAATTTTTGCTTCATAGCGTTTGCCATTGGCATCTTTAAGTATAAGAGACAAAGGCGCCAACTTTGTAGAAATTGGGTTTATCTCCAATTTGTAAGTTGTTTTTGTGCCATCTTCATTACTAATTATCAAAGCATCAGGCATTCCGTTGCGTTCTTCTAGCTGAACTACGTAATCCTTTGCTTTTTCCGTTGCATATTTACCCACCCTTACTTCCACAAGCTCCAAACGAGCAATAGCGGTATCAGGAACAGATATTCTTGCCACGGCACTTTCCTGCTCTATTGATGCAGGATACAATTCATCATAACCCCTAAAAACCAATTTGGTCAGAATGTTTTGATTTGCTTTGTTGTCGGACGAGGAACGACTGCAAGACTTCATGCAAGCAGTATTTGCCATTGTCATCACAACCAAAGCCCCTAAACCCACACGTTGAGCCCATAATCTCAAACGTATTTGTTGGTGTTTTACATTAGCTTTCATCTTCTTGTTTTTGAATAGAATAGATTTACGAGTACAAAGTTATAAAAAGCCTAGCCAAAGTCGCAAATTTTTTGGCAAGAATTTTACAGCATTGTTGATAACTTGTGGAAAATTTTAATTGCCAAATACCAACCAATCCAAGTAACAACAAGATTTTCATGGCTTTTTGGCTGTAAACGAGAAATGACGCCTAAAAATCTTTTTTTACACTTTTTTTTGTTGATTAGTTGCCCGTTTTAAGAAAATCCCATTTTAAAGGGCTTGGTGTTTTTTGCAAAATACAATATTTAGCTTTTAAAATTTGCATGCGCATGGCGTTCAGACAATGAACACGCCCAAATATAAAATAGACTTAGCATGGGCGGATTTTTGTAAAAATATCATTATATTGCGTTCTCATTAGCTTATTTAGATATTTGCATGCTCAAAAAATTGTGCTTATTCTTATTGAGGAACAAACTGGCGTTTGCACTCCTTATTCTTGCAACAACGCTTTTTATGGCTTGGTTTGCAAGCCAAAACTTACGGCTAACCTATCAAATTAGCCGATTATTGCCCGAAGAACACCCCAGTAATGTGCAATACGAAGCCTTTAAAGAGGCTTTTGGGCAGGAGGGCAACATCATTTTGGTGGCAATACCTAGGGATAGCTTGTTTAATCAAGTCAAATACTTTGTGGCGTTTGAAGCGTTGCGGAAATCCATAGATAGTTTGCGGGTGTATAAGGATAGCCTGACAAGCGATGGTATTCAAAAAATAGCCTTACACCCCGTTAAAGCGGTGATTAGCGAAACGCATTTGCCCAAATTAGCCAGTAAAGATGAAAAATTTGTGTTTTCTTGGTTTGACAATCAAAATTTAGACAGTCTAAAAAAGGACATTGACAATTACCCTTTTTACAAAGGTTTAATCTATTCAGATACGCTAAGAAATGGGCAACATGATGCTTATAGCACCTTGTGGATTTATTTGGACGCAAAAATACTCAACTCTCCGCTTAGGCGTGGCGTAGTTGAGCAGCTATACGAGCAAGTACAAACATTTAGCAAGCAACATATTGCCCTCAAAGCCTCTGGGCTCGCTTTGATGCGTGTAGAGCTAAACAATAGGGTTAAAGAAGAATTGCAGAAATTTATTGTACTGGCTCTGCTGGCAATGATTGTGGTGCTTTTGTTCTTTTTCAGGGATTATAGAATCCTTTTTTTGTGCCTGCTTTTGGTGGTGCTCTCCGTGGTGTTTGGTTTGGGCATTATTGCCCTTTTGGACTGTGAAATCACGGGCATTATGAGTTTGCTCCCGCCACTTTTGATTGTGATTGGTGTGCCAAACGCCATTTATTTTGTGCATAGCTTTTATAAGTATTATGAAAGAACCCGAGAACGCCGAGCGGCTGTTTTGGAAACTTTTGCCAAAATGGCGTCCGTGCAATTGATTACCAATATTACCACCGCACTAGGCTTTGCCGTGTTTGCCTTTACCAGAAACCAAACCCTAACCGAATTTGGCTTGGTAGCAGCCATTAGCATAGCTACCTTGTTTATATTGAGTTTAATCATACTGCCCATTGCACTAGACTGGCTAAGACCGCCCACTTTGCTTGAAACCAATGAACGCATTCGACTCAATTGGTTGCCACTCTTGCAAGGCATCAATCATATTGTGCAAACCAAACGCAAATGGGTGTATGCAGGTGTGTTTTTATTGGCTTTGCTGAGTATTTACGGCGCAAACCGCATAAAGTTAAGCGGTAATTTTAGCGATGATTTGCCTGAGAACGACAAATTAAAACAAGACTTGCGGTTTTTTGAGGAAAATTTTTCTGGAGTGATGCCTTTTGAGGTGGTGATTACCCACCAAGACCCAAAAAAGCTCAAAAAACTGGCGTTCGCTTCGGTTTTACAAGAAGTTCAAGATACGTTGCAGGCGTATAGTTTTGTGTCTAAATCTTTGAGTGTTGCAGATATTACAAAATACGCTCGGCAGGCTTTTTATGAGGGCGATAAAAATAAATACGGCTTGTTTTTGAGTCCGGAGCAGAGTTTTTTGGAAGATTACCTGAAAAATAGCCAGTCTGATGCGCCAAAATTGCAAAATAAATTTTTTTACAGCAAGGACGGCACGCAAAGCCGTATCAATTTGCAGGTCAAAGATATGGGCGTGGTGCAAATGGAAACATTCATTTCCTCGCTCAAACCAAAACTAGATAAGATTATCAAAGGCAAGGGTTATGATTATTATTTGACAGGCAGTACTTTGGTGCTCTTGGAAGGCACTCGTTACCTTATAGAAAATTTGATTGCCAGCCTCTTGCTTGCCATTGCTTTGATTGCTGGCTTGATGGGTTTGCTTTTTAGCTCCTGGCGCATGATGTTCTTGGCGGTCTTGCCCAATTTGGTGCCATTGCTTTTTACGGCAGGCATTATGGGATTTTTTGACGTGCCCTTGAAGCCTTCCACGGTTTTGGTGTTTAGTATAGCTTTTGGCATAGCCATGGACGACAGTTTGCACTATTTGGCGAAGTTTAAACAAAACCTGCGCTATGAAACCACGCACCTTGCCGTGCAAAATGCTTTAATGGATACGGGCAAAAGCATGATACAGACTTCGTTTATTTTGTTTTTTGGCTTTATTGTGTTTATCAGTTCTGACTTTGGCAGTACGGTCGCCTTGGGATTGCTTGTTTCGCTTACGCTTTTGGCGGCTATGTTTTCCAATTTGCTGGTTTTACCTAGTCTTTTGATGGATTTTGTGGTTAAAAAAGAAAAAAATAAAAATATTTGAAAAATATTTGACTTTACGGAAAAACTTTTGATACCTTTGTTATCGTAAACGTTTCCAACTTGGTGCACAAAATTGGAAACTTACCGCAGAAGTCTAAGGGCGTAACACGAGGACAAAACCTTTAATAAAAAGTATATGAAAAAGCAAGACAAAAAAAACAATCAAATGGACAGAAATGCCAGTCAAGTGCAAAAACAACAACAAGAGCAACAATCTCTACGACAAAAAAACCGGGAGAATATGTGGCGTGAATGAAGTGCTGGATAAATTAGCATAATAGCGACCGCTTCCCAAAAGGAAGCGGTTTTTTTGTAAATTATTTAAACAATGGATACACTTATGGAGCAAGACAAAAACTTTGCCTGTCATGTTTTTACAACTGAAAAACTGCACGCACAAAACAAACTGAGCCATGAAGATGTGGCGAAAATCGCCCAAGAACTAAAAAATTGGGCAATCATAAAAGGCGCAACGCACTATACGCACTGGACACAACCTTTGCACGGCAGAACCATGGCGAAACAAGATAGTTTCCAGCATGTGCAAATGGGTTTGATTAGCGAACAATTTACCGCAGACACCCTTTTGCGTGGGGAAGCCGATGGCTCTAGTTTGCCCAATGGCGGACTTAGGCAGACGGCAAAAGCCAGGGCTTATACGATTTGGGACAGTCAAACCAAGGCATTTATATGGGGAAAAGTGCTTTATATTCCCGCTTTTGTCATCAGCTATGAAGAAAAATCCTTAGACTTTGCGCTACCTCTGCGCAAGGCTAGCGATATGTTGAACCAAAAAGCACAGCAATTATGCGCACTATTTGACCCTAGTATTACACAAGTATTTGCCACTTTGGGCTGGGAACAAGAGTATTTTGTGATAGATAAAAATTTAGCCAAGCAAAGGCAAGATATAGTAAACTGCCAGCACACACTTTTTGGCAATTTGCCCAGTAAGCACCAACAAATGGAAGACCACTATTATGGCGCTATTCCCAATAGGGTTTTGACTTTTATCAAAGATTTGGAAGAGGAGGCTTGGCAAATGGGTATTCCCATTAAAACCAGACACAACGAAGTTGCGCCCAATCAATTTGAGTGTGCGCCAGTTTTTGAAGAAGTTTGCCAAGGCGTAAACAGCAATATGCTTTTGCAGATGCTTATGCAAGATGTTGCTGAAAAGCATGGTTTGATGGTTTTGTTGCACGAAAAACCTTTTCAAGGCATCAATGGTTCGGGTAAACACAATAATTTTTCACTCGCCACAAACACGGGTATCAATGTATTCAACCCAGGTAAAGAACCGCAAAACAATCTGCTTTTTTTGAGTTTTTTGGTATTGATGCTAGAAGCCGTGCACGAACACAGCGATTTGCTTTTGGCAAGCATTGCCAGCAGTGGGAATGAACACAGGCTCGGCGCACAAGAAGCGCCACCAGCTATTTTTTCGGTGTATTTAGGAGAGGAGCTACACCGCTTGGTTTTCCATCTAGCCCAGGGGGATTTGTCTGCTTATCAAGCTGTGCAAAAAATGATGAACCTGCCAAATTTGCCCGCCCTTGCCAAAGACGCAAGCGATAGAAATAGAACTTCGCCTTTTGCTTATACGGGTGCTAAATTTGAATTGCGTGCCGTTGGTGCAGCTGCAAATCCCAGTGAGGCAATGACGGTTTTGCAAAGCATTTTGGCGCATCGCATAGATTTATTTTTGGCAGAAATAGCGGGCAAATTGGATAATATTTTGCCTGTTTTGCAGAAAAAAGCAAAAGCCTTGATGCCCATTTTGTTTGAAGGCAATGGGTATAGTGCCGAGTGGGTTTTGGAAGCCCAAAAGCGAGGTTTGCCCAATATACCCCAAGCCATGCAAGCCTTTAAAGCCTATATTAAACCTGAAAATATAAAAATCTTTGAAAAACTGGGCGTTTATAGCGCAGAAGAAATTACTGCTCGTTATCATGTTCAGGTGGAAAATTATGAAAAAACCCTAGCCATAGAACATAAAACCCTAGAAAGCCTATATTTGCAACACATCAGCCACAGTTTGGATAAATACATTGCCTTTTTGCGCCATGCGGGTTTAGATGATGCCAAAATGCTTGAAAAGCGTCAAACAATCACCGAGAAATGGGCAGACTATGAAAAAAATCTAGCGCAAGCTAGGCAAGAAGCCATTTGGCAAATGCAGAAAGATTTTGCCCTAAACCTGCAAAAAGATTTCAATTGGCTGGAAAAACACATTCCCCAAGATTTTTGGGATTTGCCTAAATATCAAGATTTGCTCTGTTTTTAGGACATAGTACGTTTTAATCCGTGTTGCGCACGGGCGTTTCGATCGCAAAAAAATCATACAGACATGAATAATATAGCCCACGGTTTAAACCGTGGGCTATATGTTTGTTTTAGTCTGCGCCAAAGGCGCAGGCTTTGTAATGGCTTGATTATCTTGCCTGCCGAAGGCAGATGAAACGGTCTTTGACCGTGCCT